>NZ_WXWK01000152.1:0-14342 GCF_009904835.1 Vibrio sp. V33_P6A3T137
TTGTATTGCTGCATGACTTTAGCGTACTTGAAAAATAAAGTATCATACTGAATATGAATAAAATCTCTATTTATTGTTTATTATGAGTAATAAAGTTTCATAGTATCAACTCTGTTTTCTAACTAACCACCTATATCCAATATAATCAGAAGGTTCAGAACTTATGCAATGTTAAATTGAGCTGATATCAATTTAGTATTTTATTAGCTAACTAAGAATCGGAGCATCTGTATCGTATCATTTCGAATAATAGACAACTGAGAATCATTGGTAGGCTGAAGACCATGAACTATCCCATTCAGTATTTTGATATGCCCTTTCATTTTCTTCGCAGATACCTTCAATTCATTTCTCTCTTCAGGTGGAAAGATGTCGCTCTGCACAACCAACCAATCAGCAACCATATTTAAATCAACCGATTGATTTTTCCTATACTCTTCCGAATGATTTTTCCGCTTCCCCTCCCCCCTAGAATAATAATATTCTTTTATATCAACGAATAAGTTGCGACTTTTAACAAACCTTCTCGATGCGGTTTCCAACAATGATCTATACAGCATAGAGCTCGCATGTGGTGCACTACGCATTTCAAGGGAAATAGACTCGATAATCAAATTGTCTAAAACTTCATGATCTTCAGAAATTGGAAATCTGGCTGGGAGTAAAGTAATCCAGTGCTGAGTATGATTTCCTTTGTTGTTCTCTGCTCGTTTTTTGATATCCTTTGCTTCAACGGCTGTTGTTTTAGGTTTTTCTCCTACCTTCAACGGGGTGTTCTTCGATTTGATCTTAGTACGGTCTTTCTCTACTGCTTTACTAGCATTTTTCGGTAGCTTGCTAAAAGTAAGTCCTGTTCGCTCAGCAAAAACCACTTTTCGCTCATCCATTTCAATGGATGAATCGTTTCTTATATCTTTCCAGATATTAATTAGAGTCTTTGATCTTGAACGGTACTCTTTAGCAACTTGCTCAACTTTTTCTCTAATTCTGATGAAAGCTGAGGAGCCTAGTTTAAGTTCCGTTTTTGCTGTATTCCATGGAAGCTTACCAGGGTCATTACCAATCATCCTAATGAGACAAATGAAACCGCTGTATTCGTTGTGCCATGATGTAGTGAAACCATGCTTTTTATCTGTGCTAGCATCGACAATGACTCGGTCATTACTTATAAAATACAATCCGTATGCTTCACTTATTAACCCATTCTTTTTTGTATCATGATCTTCTTCGCCTGCAAATTTATATTTTTCGTGAACACCAACATTAAAATACACATCTAGTCCGTCAATATTCATTCGGTCACTAAATGGAGTTAAAGGCTTTCCTTTCCTCACATTGGGAATTGAACTTTCAACCCGATGAATGACTCGACCATCTGAAGTGCTATTCACTATAGTTATCTGTAATCCTTTCTGAATAAAGATTCCATATCGTACCCCTAACTTGTTTTTTGCATAGTCGAACCAAGCCGGATCCGCTATCTGATATCTAATGTCAGCAAACAAATCGGAGACCGTAAAAAGTGAAAATGGTTTACTTTTTGTTGGATACCTTCTTGCAGGGATCTGGTTTTTTTCGCTTCCAGAAAAAGATGATGAGTTAAAGATAGCTCTGTATCTTGCTACACCATTGTCCGTTACCAACCCAAAGCGACTTCCCACCTTCAGTAGAGCTCTTTTCAAACCTAAGCCATAATGTCCAATACCAAACTGATGATTTGACCTCCTTCCGGTGATAAACGCCGAATTAGTCAGTGTATCTTCATCAAATCCAGCACAGTTATCTTTGATTGTTATACTATTAGCGGAAAATCTTAGCCTAATATGGTAGCCTGAATAATCTGCTGGCAACCCATAGCTGTCGGACTTCAAATTATCTTGCAATAAAATCTGATCCCTAGCGGCATCTATTGAATTGTCAATCAAATCAAATAATGCATCAGTAAGTTCAATATCAGTGGTAAGCGTTTCAGCTAGAAATGATGGTTCAATACCTGTATTTATTATTACTTCATCGGTATTTTCTACTTGTGACATCCGACTTTCCTATTTATTGTAATTACACGACCTTTCTCGAAGAGTTTTTATTAACTTCAAGTTTCTGCTTTATTCTACTTAAAATGGTCTCGGACACTATTGGCGAAACACTGTTCCCTATCATCCTGAAACTATGCCACTTTGTAGGGTGGAAAACGAACCAATCGGGAAAGCCTTGAAGCCTTGCCGCTTCTCGAACGGTTATAACTCTGGGCTGCTCGGGATGAAGGGGACGTACCGCTTGATGGCTGCCCTTGTCCGAACCGGTTCCGGCTCGAAGAGTCGGACATAAGCCGTCCCAGGCCAACTTTTTGGCCCTGCTTATCTTGTCGACCGTTCCCGGCTCTGTTTCGGCATAGCGCTGCCTTACGGAAGCCGTATGCCTGGTATCGAAATACCCGCTAACCAGTCCTCCCCTCAGCTTCTCGAGTGATTCGTTCCAACCTAGTCCTTTTCCTGGCAAGGCTCTCATTCTCTGCGCATAAGCAGACAGCCCGTCCTGCTCGGGGTACTTTTTCCAACCGAAATTTTCTTTGTCTTTACTTTGAGCGATGGGGGAAGCCAAATCCGAGATGGCATCCCATACTGTGGTGTTTAGGCCATCTTCCGGTTGAAAGTCGCAGGCTGTAAGCGGGGGCAACCTCTTAGGGTCGTATCCGATTAGTATTACTCTTTTTCTTTTGGTCGGCGCCCCATATAAGGAAGCGTCTACGATCATCGGCTTAAGCACCTTGTACTTTTTGTCTAGAATCTTTACCGCATTTTCCAACTCGTAAACGTTCCGCTCATCCATCAACCCTTCAACATTTTCCATGACAAAAAAACTGGGGTTGATAATATTAACGTTTCTAAAAAAGTGTCCCAATAGTGTCCTTCTGGGGTCTTCTTTATCTGATTTCCCCATTCGACTGTAGCCTTGGCAAGGCGGTCCGCCGATGACACCGTCCACTTCGACACCATTCAATATCATTCGCCAAGACTCTTCATTCAACTGGGACAAATCGCCGTTCAATACGTGAGCTTCGGGAAAGTTCTTTTTGTATGCAGATTGCAGGGTCTGATCTATATCAACCGCAGCTACCGTTCTAAACCCTGCCAATTCAGCGCCGAGCCCGAAACCGCCGCAACCACAGAACAGATCAACTATTGTAGGATTTGATTTCATCATTACTCTTCCAAAAACATTTTATCAGAATATTATCGCAAAAAATCCTGATAGAAGCGACCGCTAAATCCAAACGTCCTTGAATTAGTACAATTAAACGTTATTTCTACAATACAAACTTGCCAAACCAAGGGAATGAACGGTAGTAGGACATAAAGTTCTCCAATTGTTCTTTTGCAGAGCGTTCATTTGAACCTATATAGAATCCCAAACTATCCCTTATTTCTTCGTAACTTCCATCCGGCAGCATCTGTTCGACCTGAAGTCTTTCCCTAGCAGATAGAGCCGGCAGCGTTATATTTTTTGGCTTTTCCCAACCGCCAGAATAGTAGGGCCAAGTACGAATGTGTGACTCTTCGAAAAACTCTTCCTTCTTGCTTTTGTCGAGCACAATTCCTGTAGCAGTCAGCATTTTCTGACCGTCCTCATATACAAACGCGCTTAATGAAACAGCTTCCAGTAGAGAGGTCGAAGCCATACCTTTCGACACGGCCCTGTTCAACGCTTTCAGAAGGGTGCTTGGAAATACCTTCGAGTACATAGACTCTTCCGTTAAGCCATGAGGTTCGTATTCTGGCGTTACCAGCTCTTTGAACTTCTCAAGTCGGTACTCATGCTGTTTTGTTTCGTTATCTACATTTCCCAAGTTTGCCGAGTTCGCGTTCAGAGTCACTTTGAAGATGTCTCCATGGCACAAGTTGCTCAACAACCGGCTTACGTCCGACAGCTGATGATTCAAATCGTTGAACGATACGAAGTCGAGCCATACGATGGACGCCTTATCGAACTCATACTCGTTGATGAAATCTGTAGCCGAACAAGCCCCGTCTAAAAAGTCTATGCATGAAAGCGGCTTGTTGAACTGCTGCCGCAATCGTACGTTCTCGTCTATCTCGATGCAGACCATATCGGAGATCTTCAATTCATGATGCAATACTTTGAAATCCTCCAAAAAGGGGCCTCCAAAGCCAATGTAACAATAATCAGATATGTTCACCCACTTGTTTATTTTACGGAGAGACTGAATGAACAACCCCCGTTCTACTGCTTTGTTAGGCCGAAGGTGATACGGTATTGAAGTTCCGGACATATCACACCTTCTTAAGAATTTGATCGAAACAATATTCCCCAACAAATGTCGTCGGACGTACTTCATCGAACAAGTACTCGGATACTGCTCGTATTTCACTCTTTTTTTTCGTAAAAACTATACGTTCGGTGGGATCTGTTTCTTTTGGTAGCGGAAGTCTGGGTTTGAATACCTGACCGCCATCTCTCCTGACATTGCTCCATTCTTCTGCCTTTACTTTTTGAGAAAGAGTTATGCTAGGAGCCGATTCGGTTTCATCCACCTTGAAGTGTTTCGACAGTTCTCCTTTGGAGCTTTTCTTCCATTTGTTTGTAAAGTCAGTAAATATTTTTAAACCTTCCCTGATTTTATCCTTAACAACTGCGTATATCATAGAACTACTGTCCACTCCTCTCTTGGTTGTTTTCAGAGGAAGCTTGGCCGGATTATTAGATTGAAAAATGACAACACCCGATATTCCTATGAATTGGGTATGATAACTAGGAACTCCAGCTTCACCCCAGCCAGTTATGTGACTCTTATCATTATGAAGAACTACCCTATCGTTACAGATAAGCGTTATACCCGCTCGCGAACTTACAGATTTGCCATCTTTTTCGTCTTGTTCTTCCTCATCGGTACCAAGTGATCGATAAAACCCGATAGTTACTTCTACGTCGACACCATCCATATTATTTTTGTACACATACGGAGCGATCGAATCCTTTTTGTTTGAAAAATCTTTTGCAAAACGAGTAATCGAAATATCAGGCGTGACACATTCGCCATTGACTTTGATACTCAGTCCCTTAGCAATAATATAAGAAAAGTGAGTCGAAATTATTTTAAACAGCTCATCGATAAAGTCTTGATTAATAAATTGTTGTTTGATTCCATCTCTTAATTGCTTGACTTCTATCGTTGTCCCAAATCTTTCACCACAATCCTCAAGATCAATTAAAGGCAATTCCCAAAGAGTGTCATCTATCATCCAATCTTTTGATATGTCGACTCGATAGCAACCATTTTCAGTATTGCACCCAACAGAGGTATCTTCGCCCATTTTAAAAATGGCCCTTTTCATACCAATACCATAAACACCGACCGTGGGGAGATCTTTATCCCTTTCACTGTCATGTCGTCCCATACGAAATGCCGACTGGAGTGCTACCTCCTTAGGAATTCCTCCACAATTGTCGGATATCCGAAAATGCTCTTCATCGAAAGATATATCGACTTCAAAATCTTTATAAGGTGTTAGCCCAGAATTGTCACCATTCAGTATCCTCATCGCACCATCAAGACAATTGTCGATAAGGTCCAAAATAGCATCCGCCAACTCTATATCCCTAGTCAGCATCTCAACAAAGAATCGTTTAGCAGGTACGAGCTGAACTTTTTCCATAGATAAATTCCATTTAATCACATATAAACAACTTGCATAATAAACTAATAAAATAATTCTAAAAGTGACTATATCAATTCTTTAAACAATCCATCCCAAAAACCTCATCCCCCAACTCTCAACATCTGCCGGATCAATCTTCCCTTTATGCTTCGACTTCGGATGATTAACCCCGGAAAAGTTACCTTCACCACAAATGTCATCCAGATAGCTTTTTGGCCAGCGTAACGTTCTCCTAAGCAATTGTTTTTCCAGTTCGATCACCTGTTCTTCCAACCGCGAAATATCTTTGAGCATGACAATCATAGTAGACAATGACTTTTCAGCATCCGAGGTGTCTACTTCGAGAATATGACAGGTCTGTGACTGATGCGTAACTTCAATGACAACCATGCATCGAGGATTCGCATCGTCGGCCAGCATATGCTTTTTACAACGCGGCAATTTGGGCAGCTTTCTTAAAGGGTAGCGTCGAACCTGACAACCATGTTCAGTTTCAAGCAAGTCGATCATCTGCAAGAAACAAGCAAACTTATTCTCATACAAATGTGCGTCATCAGTTTGGTCATCGACGATGCTCCATTCTGCTCCCGGCATCGCTCCGGTTATATCGCCGTCATTAGGAGAGAGTTCGGATGAAGCCTGGCCGGGCTGTCCATCATCCGGCGTACCATGAGGCGTTATTTTTACTTTGGATGGCAATCTGTTGGTCTTGAAGGCAGTTTTGAAGGACAGATAGACCATATCCGATTCCAGAGTCGTTCGGTTCACGTCCAGACTAGCACTTTCCAAGTCATTCAACAGATGTTCATCGGGACGTTCTGCTGATCGGCTATAACTTCCGCCACCTTTGCCACTGACTTGTTGTTCGAAGTCCGGATGATGAAAATCGATCTCCTCCGGCATCGCTGACGGCAAGTCATCAACCCGGCGAATTTCCCAAACAAAAAAGCTATTCGTTTTTCTGTCATCCCAACCGGTCACCTGCAATCGGGTTCCGGCCAGAGGTGGCGGCTGAAACGAAAAGTCCCAGAGCTGATATTGTCCCTGAACCCGGTGTTCCTGCATCATTTGTCGGTGAATACTGTCGAAAGAATGTCTTGCTTCAGGATCGATTAATATCCAGCTCAGAAACCGCCGGCACCGATCATCGTTAAACAATTCCAGCGGATAGGTTGCCGTCGGCATCACATCGATCCGCCATTTCTCGTCATCCTTCAGGACATTGAAATCAGAGGAAAGCACATCATGCTCCAGACTGATACGCGACAGATAGTTGCCGTGGAAAAACAAGACACGGGCCAGTTCGAACTGAGGTAGATAGAGCTGTTTCCCATCCGGCAGAATGATCTCAAAACACCATTGTTCCCGGTTGGCGACTGAATTCATCGCCTGAATCGCGGCGCACTCGGAGAGCGGTTTTCTTTGCCACTGTGTTGCATCTTCTATCGTAAACGACAGGCGTTTCCCTTTAGCGATATCATTCTGTAGCGAGCTGAGCGGTTTAAAACGGCGGATCAGCGGCGCGCCGGTGATACTGACCGAAGGCCGCTCTGACTTCTTCGATAACGTCAGATTGATTCCCCAGTATTTATTTCGCTTTTTACGAAAGAGCGATCCGACCCCGAGCACTACCGCATCTTCGGGGATATGTTGAAATCGATATTCTCCCATAGTCCTTCCGTTACTCCTTTTAGAAACCAAGCTGCCAGAGGTGTTAGCCGTTCTTCGCTGAGACCGGCAGAACGCAGCAGCCGCCAACGCATCCAAGGGAGTTGCTGCCGGTATAAAGACAACGCTGCATTCGTCAGCCGCCGAATCTGATACTCTCCGACCGATTCGCTATAACCATTCAGAAACGACCTTGTACGGGGCAGTTTTTCTAAATGTTTTTCCAGCACACTGGCCGCCATTTTCGAACGATGGATGTAATACGCACTCGACAATCGGGGAACAGCCAAATCATCCCGAACATCCGGCAATAGGCTCATCAATTGGCGCACACAGACTTTATCTCGGAGCTGCCAGTCAACCCGTTGATTCACCGTCACATGGGAACACTGATAACGCCGATTGATTCTGAGCAACCATACCCGATCATGACGATACAACCACGCGTACAAAGCGCCACAATTGTGTTTTCTGGCCTGTTGACAGCCTTCTGTCTTCAGCCGAATCAACCAGTCTTTGCGCCGCTCACGGATATTTGCCTCTTCCTGTCGGTAAGTCGAAATAACAAGTTGGGGTTTGAGCGGATACTGTTTCACCTGAACCAAGACAGATTCAGGATGAGGTTCTTCTCCCGACAACGCCGTGATCATGACCAGATGCTGTAGGAAACTGAACGACTTGCGATGTTTCCTCAGTATGGCCCTGCTCCAGGATGTATCGATGCTCGTCAGTGCCAAACCATGCTTCTCCAGCCATTGATGCGACCAGTACCGGTTGACTCTGGCACTGATATCTTGATGTAAAACATGGCTTCTCCGTCGACAATCTGCCGAATGAGCCAAGTCCCGGTAAAAACAACTCCATTGATGAAATGTCGGAGAAACCTCAGGATGAAGAGACAATAATGCTGAAGCAAATCTTGTCACAACCTGAGATTCGGGCCGATAGACTTCGCAGTCCCGATCCTCTGAATGAACTTTGGGTATCAAATAGGCATGTCGGTGTTGACGAGGTAGAGTTCCGGAGACTCGCAAAGCAACCCCATGTTCGAGACAGATATCTGCCCCACTAACCTGCCAGAGACGCTGCCAGTAGATTTCTCCAGAGTGATGAAGCTGCTCGGCAACGCACTGAGGACAATAATGAAGCGGGCGCCGTGCTTTAACTCGGGAAGCCACCAAACCGAAAGCTGCATGAATCGCACCTTTCGACTCTCCAGACATCCATCTGATCCCGGACTGCCGTTTCGGTTCCTCAATGAACGGCGCATAGAGTGGAAACAGTGTGTGCCGATAGATAAGAGATAAGATATCCAGATCTAATGTTTCGGGATAATGCGCTGCGATTTGAGCAAGACGACAAGGTAAATCAATGGTCGCAACAACTCGCCGATTACCATAGATTTCATCCAGCAACGCTTTCGGTGATTCGATACCATAGTGAAGTCCTGCTCTTGCCAACAGGCTATAAATCAATTCTTCTGGATAGGGACATGGCAATCCGAGCATCTACACTGCCCACTTGTCCGGATGCTGCAAATCCAGCACCAATCCATGATCCCGCACGGTCTGATACATCGTCGCCTGATCTTTCTGAGCATACAAATAGCGCAAGTCCTGACTCTCTAATGTGTGCCAATCTTTGGCTTTGACCGGATTCACCTTATTTGCTTTAGGTGGTGTAGCAGCCAGCTTTGGCCGCTCGTCATACCAAGCCAGAACCAACGGCGTCATCTCCCGCAATGTCAGATCCGGTTTCTCCTGAAAGACTTTCTCAACCAGCGGGGTCAGCAATTCGGACTGACAATCCATCTGGGTCAGCATCTGATAAAGGCGCATTGCCTGTTGATTCTGACTGAACGGAAGCTCGGCTTCTTCAGGCAATTGAATAATCTTACGATGTAGCGTCAGCAGCCGTTTATCGATATCTTCCATCCTTAAATCCGAGTAGCGGGAAACCATTTCCGGATCACCCCGGCGCATGGCATCCAGCATTGGATGAACCGGCTTTAACTCATCATCGTATACAGCCCGCAACAACTTCGCCGTAATGCGTTCCAGCCCGCTCGCGATTGCCCGGAGCTGGGCAAGCACAAATAGTTTCACCACAATATCGAGACCCCCCTGAGAGAGTTCATACCAACAGTCACGGATCTCTTCGCTCAGAACCTCATCTCGCCGTTGCAACCACTGATAGCGCCATAACTTATTGGTGAAAGCTTCCCACTCGCTTTTACTGTTCGGTTGCTCCGAAAATTGCGGCATCGGCTGCCAGTACAGAGAGCCGAGTCCGGTACTCCGTCTTGCCGACTGAAGCTCAACCTCAAAGATTGGCCGGGCTTTCGGTGTTCCGATCAAAACTGCCGGAACACCGACGGTATTGACCAGTTCGACGAAAAACTCCAGCATCTGCTCGCGCCCACCGGAGCGACGAATACTGAGCCGCTGAATTTCATCGATGACGAGAACGCCGATTGCCCGATGATTGGCAACCTGGCTCATCAATGCCAGCAACGTCGGAATACCGTGTCGCTTGAGTCCATAAGTCGATTCATAGTTGGTTCCGAGAACCCGATCGACTTCCCGGAAAAAGTTAAGGCACAAGCTCTTAAGAGAGCCGTTATTCGGACATTCGATTTTCAGATAGGCAATCTGAAAGAAATTATGCTGCTGGTGATAAATCACCTGAGGATAGGTGGCAAGAATGCGGGATAATGTCGAGCTTTTGCCACTCCCGGAACATCCGATCAATGACAGACAACTGGCCGTCGAGCGGGCATCCTGAAACTTGAAACTCGCCATATCACCGGACATGATCCGCTCATAGCCGTTTTGCAGATGTTTGTTGAGTGAACCGTCCTGAAGATTTCTCCCGACATAACCACGTCGTATCATAATCGAGATCCTCTCTTCCAACAGTACGTGCTGCGCAAGCGGCTGAAAGAAATCATCCAACAGCGAAGCAACCCTATGCGCACGCTGACGGGGTGGCAGCAACGTATTTTCCGGTGAGAAGCTCACCGTTCCTTCAAGTCCCTTTTTAAGCTGCTTCAGCTCCATCAACGGCGGTAAAGCCTCAATAAATGGATTTCCCTGATAAGAAGGGTTGCCCGTATCCCGATAAACTGCCGTCACATATTTGTCCGGTAGACTCATTCCTGATCGTCCTCATCGTCAAACAGCTCACTGACAAAGCCGGGATACTGGTAATCTTCTTCCTCGACACCCGGCAAGTGAACGACATCGGCACGTTCCAGAGGTTGACTCGGTTCAGTCGGTTTCCGGTCCTCCCTCTCACTCTCCAATTCAGCTTTTCTGTTTGGCCGGATCGCTGCAATTCGCTCAGACTTAGAAAACTCAGAAATATCCGGACTTCTTGCTTCGGCCTGCTGAATCTTGTCGATCACCCGACGTTCATACGCCCGTTTTTTCTCATCCGAAACCACTTTTGATGTCGCCGTCACTGACTTCTGACGAGCCTGTATCTGCCAGACTTCCCAGAAAGAGCAGTGAATAAATTCACGCGAACGATCGGAAAGCTTACCCACCCAGAATTCACTTTTCCCTTCCACCGGGAAAAGATAGATCTCATCGGCAATATTCGGATCGTAGGCTACCGTTACTTTCTCCGGGCGAGACGTCGCTTTGCCCCGATGCATCCATCCGGCGCTCATTGCTTCTGCACAAGTGTAATAGAGACCGAACAGGCAAATACCCAAGGGAGAAACCGTCGCTCTTGCGCGAGGCAGCAAACTCAGTCTCAACTCTCTTTCCGGCGCAGCACGCAAACGGCCGGTCCGGTGCTGAATTCCCCAACGCCAGAGTTCGATCGGCACCGAAGGCAAATCCACCGGCATATCGTCGGAACGGTCATACTTACCCAACACGGCAAACTGGTTGTGGTACAGAATGGAAGAGAGGATGATTTCTTTAAAGTCCGAGATGGATAGCTTTGCATCCAGACGATAATCTCTGCCGCCCCGTTTCTTTACCGTCGTTCCTGTGACAACACCGGGAGCAAACGGCGTAAAATCAGCCTGTATGGTTTTGAAATTCCGTTCGACGATCCCTTTGGCATCGCCTCGATAAGGCGGGGTATTTTCCACCCTGACCGAAAAGCTTTTCTCAAGACTTTCGATCTGACTGCCAAGCAATTCGCCCCGATCGGCAAGAATCGCATCCGGTAGCCCAATGGCCGGCCAGTCCTGCGCTTCAATCTCTATCCCATATTGATGACAGAGAGCAACCTTGTCCGTCATTGCCGTTTGCAGTGCCTGAATCGCTGCTACATAAGACGGATTTTCAAAACCGATATACAGTCCGGCGATCAAGCGGCTGAATACATCGACAACGACATAAACGACCGGGCGTCCGACAATCCAGCTCCGGTTGCTATCCGAGACCAGATAGATATCGGCAATGGTCGCATCGATTTCAAACCGGGAGCCGGGACCAAGCGCGTGTAGATTGGCCGTGCCTTTAAGTGGCCGAATGTCTTTGTTGTAGATCTTCGGATGTGTCCGTTTGCGGATCACATCAACCTGAGTAAATTCCCGTTGATAGAAATACTTCATCTGCCAGTTGGTCGGAATCTCTGCTTCTGGGATATCCGGGAAATAGGTCTGATATATATCTTTGAAACGGCGGTGCGCATAAGGAAACGTGTACCCTTTGTCGTTCAGCAGATACTTTTGAATCGCTATCCGGAACAGGCGCTCGGTAAACTCATCAACATTAACGCCGGTGCCAGGCATATACTTTCTGGGACGTCCGAGTTTCTTCCCCCCGGCCTGACGACGTTTCCCTTTTCCTCCCGAGTTTTTATAGTCAGGCAATAACGCATTAGCGATCTGACCACGCTGCCAGTATTGTCGAATCAAACGATATAAGGTCTGCTTGGTTGTCTTATGCTCCGCCATCACTGCATTGATCGCCTTCGATCTCAGGTCAGGGCGATAGTATGCTTCGCACTGGATAATCGGTTGAATCAAAGCATAATTCTTGTCTCGTTTGACCTGAGCAATGCTGCCTTCCTCAGGGACTTCCAATGTCAGATAAACATACGGGTCTTCGACCCGGTGTAATGTTTCATCCTCAATCCCCCGATGAAGCACTTCCGCATCAACCGATACCGGAAAGGCCGATTTATCGTCGATAGAAATCCATATCAACTCATCTCCTAATAAGCTCAGTACCCGGAATCTTTCCTGTTCAAACTCAAGCACTTCATTGATTCGAAACATGCCGCGCTCCTATCAGGTGATTCATATTCTCAAGCTGGAGATCTGTGACGAACAGACGATGGAATTCCGTTGTCATATCAAAATAAAAGCAGCGATGAGCGAGAAGCTGCCTGATTTCATACAGAGACTGTCCTTCCGGAAGCCGGTAACTGACATCCAGATGCTTGCACATATCGACAACGGTTCGGTTTGGAGACAACTCGAATTGCGCCGAATAATAAGCCGTTCTTTCCCGCAACAACTCATCGGTCAGCTCATCTCGTTGCGACGGATATAGCCAGCCAATGTTCCGGACCATCACCGGTGAAATATCTTTCTCAGTTACCAGAAACCACGGAATTTTCTTCTGCGTCCAGTAACGGCGTTCAATCTCCAATTTTTCAACCACCCGAGGATCTTGCAACGCTTCAGCATATTTCCCCTGAATAGCAAATTTAGGCTGTTTGGTATTGAGGCTATTGACCAGAAAATCGGAAGACATATACAGATCGACACCGCTATCCGCCGGATGCCTGATACCATTTTCGTTGGCAATTTGCCGAGTCTCCGAGCGTTCCAAAGGAAATTGTTCGCGGATATCGGTAATTTGAGGGTTCCATTCGAGCGTAAAGAAAATAGCGAGTTCCAGATCGGAAAAAAGGTGATGGATTCGTTGCGTCTTATGACCGAAAACACGGTGAGAACGACCTTCGGAAGGAACATCCCGAACCGTCAGCCAAGGCTGATAATCAACACCCCGGCCACTTCCCCGGCCTTCTTTGAGCCAGCGTCCATATCGGGTTTCCGACGCCGAATATTTATTTTTTGCCATAAAAAAACCGCTATCCCATGCTGATATAACAAGCATAAGGACAACGGTTTGAGTATGCAATTTTATTACTTAGCTTCTGTGAAGATCGATAGTATCAACTTTCTCGGTAATATTGATGCTTTCTCTTAGAGTTATGCTTCCAGCTTTTTGCCATATCGTAGACATATGCCGAATAGTCGTCCCAAGGATCGGCCAGCGCGTTCCCGCGAGCTGCACGAAACTTTACCGGATAACCTTTACATTCAACCAAATGCATGAAGAAAAAGCTTTTTTCTTGTTTGGTACTAAAGTGCTTGTGAGTACCACTTCGGATACTGGGATAAAAATGCCACAAATAATCCACAGATTGTCTATCAACAGCGTGTTTGTACTGCTGTTTTAATTTTTTCATATACCCTCCAGGTTTACATTACCTAGAAGGGATCCTCTGCAAAGTAGTACATCTTCTTTCCTCCGGTTTGAGCGCTACAAACCTACTCGTAGTCGCAATCCGGACTACCCCATTCGTTCCCTACGGGGCCACTAAAGAGCCTTGTAGTTTTTTACCGGTACTTAATCCCGAGTTCTTCAAATGATTTACCCGCTAGCTCAGGAAGCTCTACAAGTTCAGAGTATGAGTAAACTACTTCTTTTTTTTCCCCTTTGACAACATCCGATGATGTCATGTCATATTCAATTCTTTTCACCTCACCATGCTTCCACTGAAGATCAAATCTTAAAGGGTAATAAACGATTTTATATGGGCTCGCACCTAAATTTACATCTAGGTCAGAGGGCATGATGAGTTGGTATGATATGTTCCCAAATGAAAAAATCAAAATATAAGTAGGTAATGTCGATACTAACCACTTCTTCTTTAGAATTTTCACATTTGTTTCATTGAAAGGTCTAGGGCCAGGAACAAAACTCTCAATTAAATTTAGTGGTTTTAAAAATGTAATAT
>NZ_WXWK01000097.1:0-13896 GCF_009904835.1 Vibrio sp. V33_P6A3T137
CCTAAGCGCATTACTCACTTGCAGGAAGAGGCGATACACCATGTCTTGCCCATTAAACGAGAAGAGCGGATATATCCGAGAGCAATAAAACCAAAGGCAAAGAAATACCCCAATAAAAAGAAAGCCAGTCAGCTTAACTGACTGGCATTAACCATTAGGTCCTTTTTCTTTTTATTAACGAAGAGAATAACGGGGTTATTTACTGCTTAGAACCGCCGCAGGATGCAAACGGCTGGCTCGAGAAGCTGGATACCAAGTCGCCAATAAACTTAAGATAATCGCGGTACTCGAAACCAGTAATACATCTGACCATTCAAGTTGAGAAGGAAGGAAATCGACAAAATAAATATCCCCTGAAAGAAATTGATGACCTAACAAGGTTTCTAAACTCTGAATAATCGGTGTCAAATTTAGCGCTATAAACACCCCAACCATGCTGCCCACAACGCTACCCATAACGCCAGAAAATACCCCTTGCCAGACGAAAATGCGTTTAATTAAGCGATCATTCGCGCCCATCGTGCGCAAAATGGCAATATCGGCAGCGCGATCTTTCACTGCCATCATTAAGGTAGAAACAATATTAAAGCTCGCGACCCCAATCACCAATACCATGACTAGATACATGATGGTTCGCACCATTTCAATATCACGATATAAAAAGCCATATTTTTGCTGCCAACTACGCAAATAGACATACTCTTCTAGTGTATTACCCACTTCACGAACAATTTGATTGGCTTTGAGGACATCGGAAACTTTAATCGACACCCCCGTGACTTTGTCGTTTAAATTGCTGTATTGCTGAGCGTCTTCTAAAGGCAACAACGCGAGGTTATGATCAATTTGACCATTTAATTCCAGTAAACCGGCCACCTTTACTCGGACTCTTTTCGGGGCTTGAACCGCTTGCCCAGTATGACTACTTGGGATCAGCAAAGTGATCCAATCCCCCACTGCGGCTTGCAGTTGATCGGCAACACCTTTGCCTAAAATGACTTGCTGTTGAGCCGGAACAAAAGCTTCCCATACTCCGGGGGTAACATAGTCGGCAAGCCGCGATACGGCACGCTCCCTTTGTGTATCGACCCCTCGTACTTCTATGGCTTTTAACTGCACCCCTCGCTCAACTAATGCGGTAAACTTCACGTATGGTGCCGCCGCTTGAACCTGAGGATGTAGCGTTGATTTTTGGACAATGTCTGGCCAATGTTCAATTGGCCCACGTACCCCTTCAAACTCACCATGAGGAATAACCGACAATACACGTTGCTGCAGCTCTCTCTCAAAGCCATTCATCGCCGATAAACCAATAATGATCACCGCAACCCCAACGGCAATACCGAGTGTCGAAGATAAAGCGATAAACGACACCAGCTTATTACGCTGCTTAGCACGACTAAAACGCGCGCCAATCACTAGCGCCAAATCTGCAAACATTATGCCTCCGCAACGTTGAGCAATAGGCCATCTTGCATATGCAGTTGTCGATCCATTTTTGCTGCCAATTCGCCATCATGAGTCACCACTAAAAAAGCCGTATTAAACTCACGATTCAATTCACGCATCAAATCATAAATCGCCAATGCCGTGGTGTGGTCTAAATTGCCAGTAGGCTCATCTGCTAGCACTAAATCCGGTCGATTGACCAACGCTCTAGCAATCGCAACACGCTGCCGCTCTCCGCCCGATAACTCTGAAGGACGATGTTGCAAACGGTGACCGAGGCCGACTCGCGCCAACAAAGCCTGAGCCGAGCGTTTTGCTTCGCTGGCTTTTTTACCACCAATTAATAGTGGCATCGCTACGTTTTCGAGCGCGGTAAAATCAGCCAGTAAATGATGAAACTGATACACGAAACCAAGATGTTGATTACGCATCTTGGCCTGTTTATTCGAACTCAGTTGATGTAATGGCTGGCCAAGAAATTCAACATCGCCGCTGCTTGCTTCATCCAGCGCACCAAGGATATGCAGTAAAGTGCTTTTTCCTGAGCCAGAAGAACCAATGATCGAGACCAGATCACCGCGTTGCATCGAAAAACTCACCCCTTTCAAAACTGGAGTCTGCAACTCACCTTCTTGATAGATTTTATAAAGCTGCTGACAGCGTAAAAGATCATTCATAACGTAAAGCCTCAGCCGGTTTAACTCTAGATGCGCGATAAGAAGGAAATAAGGTGGCTAAAAAGCTAAGTAATATTGCCAGCAATACCACCACCGCAATTTGTATCGGGTTGATCACCACGGGCAACTCTCCGCCTAATGAAAATAGCGCGACGCCTAACGTGTTCATGATGCTATTCAAGTTCGCTGCCAGCAGAGCGCCCAACACTCCACCGACAACCGCTCCAATCACCCCACTGCTCGCGCCTTGCACCATAAAAATGGCCAAAACTTGTTGATCGGTCATGCCTTGGGTTTTTAAAATCGCCACTTCCGCCTGCTTTTCCATCACGACCATGATTAGGGCGGCGATAATATTAAACGCCGCGACTCCAACAATCAGTCCCAGCATTAGGCCCATGATGTTTTTTTCCATTTTGACTGCTTGAAATAACTCACCACGTTGTTCACGCCAATCGCTCCAATACCAACCATCCGGCAAAGAGGTCGTCGACAACGTCGCCACATCAAAAGGATCGGCCATAAAGAGTCGCCAGCCAGAAATCGTCTGATCGTCGAAACGCAGTAAGCGACCCGCATCTCGTAGATGAGTGATCATCAGTTGCCCATCAACATCAGAGCCAGTATTAAACAGTCCGGCCACCGTGAAATTGCGTTGGCTAGGAATACGTCCTAAAGGCGTAAATTGACTGGCGCGAGTCACCATTAAGCGAACCGTATCGCCAACGGAAACATTGAGATCACGAGCCAGAGTGTGACCTAAGAAAATATGATAGGCACCGGGTTGTAAATCAGTTAATCGACCAGCAATCAGATAATCGGCGATCGGGTCGTCAGCTTGCGGCGCAATACCGACCAATAAACCCGCCGATAATTGCCACGAGCTTTGCACCACCGCTTCGCTTCTTACCATCGGTTGTGGCGCTTTGTAAGTGGATAACTCTCTAATAAAATCAGGGGCTTGCGCTTGCCATTGGGTTTTTTCCTGCGCTTGTCCGATCACCGCTTGCGGCAAAACCCCCAAAATACGGTTTTTCAACTGCGATTCAAAACCATTCATCACCGACAATACCGTCACTAAGGCCATCACACCAATCGTGATCCCAGCGGTCGACATATAAGAGACAAATCGACTAAACCGATCACCTGAACGTCCGCGTAAATAACGTAAACCGATAAATATCGAAATAGGATGAAACATAATACAAACCAAAGCCATAATAGGCCGCTACTGTAACGAGAATCGGTCCAAGGTTGTAGTTTTTCTTTGCCAAATCTTTGTTAAACGCCGTTATCACAACAAAAATGGCGGTAAGATTTATTTGCCATCACGCTGATTGATTTACAACAAAACTCTCACTTTGCTTGATTACTGATTCTTTATGACGATAATCAACAAAGGTGAGAAGGAAACCCAATATGACTGACCAAGACTTTTTTTCGGTATACCACGCACTGACAATTAACATCGAGCCGTTAGCGGCTAACTTTCGTTTGCCTTCTCAGATCGATTTTGAGGCGGAAATCCCCGCACCTTTTGTTGTGGCCAGTGAGTTTAGTCAACTTGATCAATTAAATGATGCTGCGCGGCTCGAACTCAAAAACAGCGATTTTAAACACGTTATCCAACTGCTAGAAACGCAGAATTCTAAGCTGAATCTATTACTGAGCTTTATGCTCGCCCAACAAGATGATCCCGCTCAACGTGCCTCAACCTTGTCGTTCGGTGCCAGTCAATTTACTTATCGAGCCAGAGACGCGCTCGTACTAGGTACACCACTACGCATTAAATTATTCCTAGAGCATCCCGCAGCAGCGATTTATTGTTATGGCGAAGTTATCGATTGTGAAACGGATCCCAACTCCACGATTATTAGCGTCAGATACACTCTCCTGCGTGATAATGACCAAGACCTACTCATTAAAGCTGCGCTTCATTGCCAACAGAAACTGTTGCGTCAACGCTCTTTAGATCGAGAAAAACCATAACGACCTACTCTATAATGATGACAAAAACTTTATTAACACTCCCACACCTGCGTGGTGCTGGGGATAAGCAGCAACTGGGCAATTTACCTGGTGCCAGTCTCGCGCTAACCATCGCTGAATTCGCTAATCGTCACTCAAGCCATACCTTGTTGGCAGTACCCGATCCACAGACAGCATTAAAACTGGTTCAGGAGCTAGAGCAATTCAGTCAAGCCCCGGTCGGCTTATTTCCTGATTGGGAAACCTTACCCTACGATAATTTTTCACCTCATCAAGAGATTATTTCTGATCGCATCGCTCGCTTATATCAGTTGCCCTCTTTAGGAACTGGGATCACTGTTGTCCCGGTCAGTACCTTGTTGCAACGCCAGACGCCACGTGATTTCTTACTTCAACACACCTTGATGGTCAAACAAGGGGATCGGTTCTCTTTAGCCAAATTACGCGTTCAGTTAGAAAACTCCGGTTATCGTCATGTAGATCAGGTGTTTGGGCCGGGAGAATACGCCAGTCGTGGGTCGATCCTGGATCTCTTCCCTATGGGCAGTGATTCCCCTTATCGAATTGATTTTTTTGATGATGAAATTGACACGATTCGAATTTTTGACCCAGAAAATCAACGCTCTATTCAGCAAATCGATCAAATTCGCCTACTTCCTGCTCATGAATTTCCGACCACCGAGCAAGCCATAGAAGCATTTCGTGCCCGTTTTCGGCAACGATTTGATGCCCGTCGTGAGCCTGAATCTATCTATATGCAGGTTTCTAAAGGCACATGGCCTGCGGGGATTGAATATTGGCAACCGCTATTTTTTGAACATACCGAAACACTGTTTGATTATCTCCCGGATCATAGTCAATTAATTTTATTAGGTCAGGTTGAAAGCGCCATTGACCAATTTCTCGCTGATGTCGCGTATCGTTATGATCAACGGAATATAGATCCGTTACGCCCATTGCTAGCGCCTGACGAATTGTGGTTAAAAAAAGACGATTTATTCGCGCGCGCCAAAGATTTTGCTCAGTTACAACTGTCCATCGACCCGATTCCAGAAAAGGCCGGTAGAAGTAACTTAGCCATTACCGCACTGCCTGATTTAGCGATTCAACAGCAAAATAAAGAACCCCTCGCCGCCTTACGTCAATTTAGCGAGCAATTTACCGGTAAGATTATTTTCTCGGTTGAGTCTGAAGGACGACGCGAAGCGCTACTCGAGCTATTACAGCGAATTAAGTTACGCCCTACCGCATTCGCTTCTTTTGATGACGCTTGGCAAAGTTCAGAGCGATTGGCTTTGGTGATCGGCGCTGCCGAACGTGGTGCGATTTTCACTGATCCATCTCTCGCCTTGATTTGTGAAGCCGATTTACTCGGAGCACGGGTGGTTCAACGTCGAAAGAAAGAACGTAAATCCACCAATAGTGATGCGGTGATCCGCCATCTTGCCGAGTTAAAACCGGGACAGCCCGTAGTGCATATCGACCATGGTATTGGACGTTACTTAGGCTTACAAACCCTCGAAGCAGGAGGCATTACTACCGAATACGTTACGCTTGAATATCAAAATGAAGCCAAGCTGTATGTTCCCGTTTCATCACTGAACTTAATTAGCCGTTATTCCGGAGGTGCAGAAGAATCCGCGCCACTCCATAAACTGGGAGGAGAAAGCTGGGTTAAAGCACGCAAGAAAGCGGCAGAAAAAGTCCGCGATGTCGCTGCCGAACTGCTTGATGTCTACGCTAAACGCGAACTGAAACCAGGGTATCCCTTCCGTTTGGATCGTGACCAATACGCCACCTTTAAAGCCACTTTTCCCTTTGAAGAAACCGACGATCAAGCCATGGCGATCAATGCGGTACTGTCGGACATGTGTCAAGCCAAAGCGATGGATCGACTCGTCTGCGGCGATGTTGGTTTCGGTAAAACTGAGGTCGCGATGCGCGCCGCTTTTGTTTGTACCGATAACAATAAACAAGTGGCTATTTTAGTACCCACAACTTTATTGGCTCAGCAACATTTTGAAAATTTCCGCGACCGTTTTGCCAATTTACCGATCCGTGTCGAGGTGCTATCACGCTTTAAATCAGCCAAAGAACAAAAGCAGATCATGCAAGATGTCGCCGAAGGGAAAGTCGATATTGTCGTGGGAACACACAAGCTCCTCTCCAGTGATCTCATCTTTGCCGATTTAGGGCTATTAATCGTTGATGAAGAACACCGCTTTGGGGTTCGTCAGAAAGAAAAAGTCAAAGCCATGCGTGCCGATGTAGATATTTTAACGTTAACGGCCACACCGATTCCACGCACACTGAATATGGCAATGAGTGGTATGCGCGATTTATCGATCATTGCAACACCGCCTGCTCGTCGCTTGGCGATTAAAACCTTTGTCCGTCAACATGAGGACAGTGTTGTTCGAGAATCGGTTCTAAGGGAGATCATGCGTGGTGGTCAAGTCTACTTTTTACACAACCAAGTCGAAAGCATCGAGAAAGTTGCTGCCGATTTGGAAGCGCTTATCCCTGAAGCTCGTGTCACCGTCGCCCACGGACAATTACGTGAGCGTGAACTCGAACAAATCATGAATGATTTTTATCATCAGCGTTACAACGTACTGGTGTGTACCACTATCATTGAAACGGGGATAGATGTACCAACCGCCAATACCATTATCATTAATCGCGCCGATACTCTTGGATTGGCTCAATTACACCAATTACGCGGACGAGTAGGTCGCTCTCACCACCAGGCGTATGCTTATTTATTAACACCACATCCCAAAGCGATGACCAAAGATGCGATTAAACGCTTAGAGGCCATTGCTTCGCTTGAAGATCTCGGCGCAGGATTTACCTTAGCAACCCACGACTTAGAAATTCGCGGAGCGGGTGAGTTACTCGGCGATGAGCAGAGTGGTCAGATCCAATCGATTGGTTTTAGCTTATACATGGAGATGCTAGAACAAGCGGTTGAAGCCTTAAAATCGGGTAAAGAGCCATCATTGGATGATCTACTGCGTGAACAAAGTGAAGTCGAGCTACGAATCCCAGCTCTGCTGCCTGATGATTATATCCCTGATATCAACAGCCGTTTATCACTCTATAAACAAATCGCCAGTGTCGCCGATGATACTGAATTGGCTGAACTTAAAGTCGAATTAATCGATCGATTTGGTAAACTGCCGGATGCAGCCTTGAATCTGTTGACTATTGCCCAACTGAAACTCAACGCCGCCGCACTGAAAATTCGTAAAATCGAAGCGCATGAAAAAGGCGGGTATATTGAGTTCTACCCTAACGCTGACATTAATCCGATGTTTTTGGTTAAACTACTTCATGCACAATCGAAACAATTTGCGATGGAAGGTCCGACTAAATTGAAGTTTATCCTTCCACTGGTTGATAGAAGAGAAAGAATTCAATTTGTTACAGACATGCTGCAAGAATTCCAGCACAATCTACTACCTGCTGCCTAATATGGTAGGCTCAATAGAATCAAATACGTGCCCAGCACATTGACGGAGTCATAATGAAAAAACTGATCCCACTACTGCTTTTGCTCGTTGCCATGCCCAGCCTAGCGCAGCGACAATTCGATATTGAAGTGATCATCTTCCAACGTGCAATTGACGCGGAGAAAACGCAAGAGTCATGGCCAGATACGTTGCCTGAGATTAATCTCTCGCGTGCCGGTAGCCTAAGTGATGCTCAATATCGGCAAAGTAAAGGCGTACGTATGCTCTCTCAATCGGATTATCAACTGACTGATCAAGCTCAGCGTTTACGCAATCATGCCGGCTTTCAAGTATTATTACATACTGCTTGGCGTCAAGGGGATCAAGGACGAGCATCCGCTCCCGTTTTTCATATTCAAGCGGGGAAAGACTACTCAACCCAGTTTAATCCTGACGGCAGTGAACGAGTCGCACAAACTGAGCAATACCGCCCAATTGATGACGTAGTTGAACAGACCATCACCCCACCGCTGTATGAGCTTGATGGCACCCTACAAATTTATGTCCAGCACTTTCTGTTTGCCGAAGCTAATTTTGACTTAAAAAAACCGAGTGTGCGTGAAGTTATCCTTCAAGATCCCTCGCTGGACTTAGATGAACTTAACCAAGATACACGCACCAATGTACAAGATGGGCACCTCATTGCCATATCGCCAACGATGGAAAAACAATCTTTTTTGAAAAGTTATCGCCTCGATCAAAAACGCCGCATGCGCAGTGGCGAAACCCATTATTTGGACCACCCTCTTATGGGCATGATTATCCAAGTTCGCCGAGTTCAATAATCCTATCCAACGCCCTATATGGGCGTTGGGTCTTTATATGGTCTGATATTATACGCAAACAACTTGGAGTTGAAGGTAGGCGGCAAGTGAGTGAGGCCCTATGAGTATAGACCGGTTATGTGATTGGGATGAACGAACGTAGCCAACGCCCCTGCAGCTTCAAATAGGAAGGGGATAGATTGTTAAATCATCAGGAAACGAAGCGAGAATAGGACCGTCTCCCATGAACCCAGAATTTGTGATCAATACTCAGCGTTTGCAATTACGCCTTTTATCGGTTGATGAAGCGGTCGAATTTGCAAGACTTATTCAATACTCGCCCTCCTTACATCGATGGATTGATTGGTGTCATGCCCACTTTAACCAACAAGAGGCTGAACGATTTATTCTGGCAACACGATTAAACTGGATAAAAGCTGACGCCTATGGCTTTGCGGTGATCGATAAAGCAACGCAACAAATCGTCGGTATGGTGGCGATTAATGAGTTTTCTACCACGTTTAATATGGCGAGTTTAGGCTATTGGATAGGAGACGAGCATCAACAACAAGGGTTCGGGAAAGAAGCACTAGCTGCGTTGATAGAGTGGAGTTTTGCCCAGCTCAAACTGACTCGTTTAGAAATTATCTGTGATCCGAACAATATCCCTAGCCAACAGCTCGCTCAAGCGTGCGAAGCGAAGCAAGAATGCCTTGCCCAAAATCGGTTTATTTTTCATGGTCAACCAAAAGGAGGACTGGTTTTTTCGATCATTCCAGAGCCAATCTGAAATAAACAGTCACTCTCCATCAAGCCAATAACAATCATCCCGCTGAACATGATGCCTGTCTCAGCGGGATGGATTGATCGCTTATACCTTTCTTACCTGCCTTTGCAATTTATAGAAGACAGAGGCAACAAAGCGGCTGATTAATGCAATTTTAAGTTCGGGCGCAAGACGCGATTGATTCGTCCAACCAACATCATTAGCCCAGTTTTAAAAATACCGTGTAAAGCCATTTGATGCATACGGTATAAAGAAATGTACACCACACGCGCAATACGCCCTTCAACCATCATTGAGCCTTTGGTTAAGTTGCCCATTAAGCTGCCTACGGTAGAAAAACGGCTTAGTGACACTAAAGAGCCATGATCTTTGTAGATGTAAGGCTTTAATTCTCGGCCATTCAGTTTAGCAACAATATTTTTGAACGCTTGTGACGCCATTTGATGGGCGGCTTGAGCGCGTGGCGGAACAAACTTACCATCCGCCTGTGTACACTGGGCCAAATCACCAATCACAAAAATATCATCATCACGAGTCGTCTGAAGGGTATCCTTGACGACTAACTGGTTAATACGGTTGGTTTCTAAGCCTGCGATGTCTTTCATAAAATCAGGCGCTTTAATACCTGCAGCCCAAACCATGATCGTCGCCAAGATTTTTTCGCCCTCTTTGGTGGTTAAGCCATCTTTCTCAGCTTTAGTAACCATCGTCGTGGTGCGAACATTGACCCCTAATTTAGTCAGCTCGCTATGCGCGGCGGCAGAAATGCGCGGTGGCAATGCAGGCAAAATACGCTCGCCCGCTTCGATTAAATTAACATTGAGCTTGCTCGAGTCTAAATCACCAAAGCCGTAGCTGTGTAACTCTTTCACCGCATTATGCAATTCAGCGGATAATTCAACACCTGTCGCTCCAGCACCCACAATCGCAATATCAACCGTTCCCTGACCATTTTTAGCATGTAGCTTTAAAAATTCATTATTCATTTCGGTACGGAAACGATGTGCTTGCTCTGGGCTATCTAGGAAAATACAGTGCTCTTTTACTCCAGGTGTGTTGAAATCATTAGATTTAGAGCCAATCGCTAAGACTAGAAGATCATATTCCAGTTCTCGTTTTGGCATCAATAACTCATCGTGTTCATCTCTCAATTCACTCAGCGTGATCCGCTTTGTCTCGCGATCAATCGCTTCTAGACTACCAAGTTGAAACTCAAAACAGTGATTTTTAGCATGAGCACGGTAACTCAATGCATCGACGCCTTCATCTAAAGAGCCGGTGGCGACTTCATGAAGTAGTGGTTTCCATAGATGGCTGGAATTACGATCCACTAAGGTGATGTTAGCGCGATTCTTTCGCCCTAATGTTCGACCTAGCTTAGTGGCCAATTCAAGTCCACCTGCGCCTCCACCGACAACAATAATACGTGTCACAATAACTATCCTCAAACAAATGGTAACAATCAGGGATCAGCACGACGAGTCACACTGAGAAAATTAGTCATACAGTTGTAGGTCTGTAGAGGTTTGCTATTTATCACTCTGAACAAAGGAAAAAACTCAAATTGAGTGTTCTTGGCAAGTTCTTTATCTTGCTCTTCATTTTTTGATACTCATCAAGCTTTCTGAGCTGAAGGCCATTATATAGCGCTAAAATGGTGACGCAACCCTAGATTTTCATCGTTTTCGTCACGGATATTGCTGCGTTAATCGGTCGGTATATTGATTATTGATCGGATTAATCATTCACAAAACTTTCTAAGATTGTCACAAGAAAAAGACCCTACCATAAATTATGGTAGGGTCTTGATTCAATTCGAGAAGCATCGTGCTAGCGAAAACCTCTCATTAATTCAGCTTACTTTTTCTTGCCTGGTTTTTGGTCATCTTTTTTCTTGATAACGGTCGTGCCTTCGAAGGTTTCACCTTCAACGAAAGCTTTACCGTAATAAGCACAAAGAAGGACTTCTTTAAGCTCAGAAATCAGTGGGTAACGTGGGTTCGCGCCTGTACATTGGTCATCGAACGAACGAACTGACAAATCATCAATTTTAGCTAGGAAGTCAGCTTCATTAACGCCCGCAGCTTGAATCGATAATGGAATATCGAGTTCTTTCTTCAGCTCTTCTAACCAAGTTAATAAACGCTCAATTTTCTGTGCTGTACGGTCGCCTGCTTGGCTTAAACCAAGATGGTCAGCAACTTCTGCGTAACGACGGCGAGCCTGTGGACGGTCGTATTGAGAGAATGCTGTTTGCTTAGTTGGGTTATCGTTCGCGTTATAACGTACAACGTTAGAAATCAATAGCGCGTTAGCAAGGCCATGTGGTAAATGGAACTCAGCACCGATATTGTGTGCCATTGAGTGACATACCCCAAGGAAGGCGTTCGCAAATGCGATACCTGCGATGGTTGCCGCATTGTGTACTTTCTCACGTGCAATTGGGTCTGCTGCGCCATTTTTGTAGCTTGAAGGTAGGTACTCTTTCAGCATCTTCAGTGCTTGCAGAGCTTGACCGTCTGAGTACTCATTCGCCAATACAGAAACATAAGCTTCTAGAGCGTGAGTCACCGCATCGTAACCACCAAAGGCTGTTAGTGATTTTGGCATATTCATCACTAGGTTAGCATCAACGATCGCCATGTGAGGGGTCAATTCGTAGTCAGCAAGTGGGTACTTAGCACCAGTTTTGTCGTCGGTTACTACCGCAAATGGTGTAACTTCTGAACCTGTACCAGATGTTGTGGTGATGCACACTAGCTCTGCTTTTTGACCCATTTTCGGGAACTTGTAAATACGTTTACGGATGTCCATAAAGCGCATTGCGAGCTCTTCGAAGTGAGTTTCAGGGTGCTCGTACATTACCCACATGATCTTCGCAGCATCCATCGGTGAACCACCACCAAGGGCAATAATCACATCAGGCTGGAAGCTCTTCATCGCTTCAGCACCCTTCTCTACTACCGATAGCGTCGGATCAGCTTCAACATCAAAGAATGTTTGTACTTCCATACCCAATGCTTTGAGCATGCTAACCAATTCGTCAGTGTAACCGTTATTGAATAGGAAACGGTCTGTTACTAAGAAGGCACGTTTTTTACCTTCAAGATCGCTCAGTGCGATTGGCAAGCTACCACGACGGAAGTAGATTGATTTAGGGAGTTTGTGCCACAACATATTTTCAGCTCGCTTAGCAACAGTTTTCTTGTTGATTAGGTGCTTAGGACCCACGTTCTCAGAGATAGAGTTACCACCCCAAGAACCACAGCCCAGAGTCAAAGACGGTGCTACGTTAAAGTTATACAAGTCACCAATACCACCGTGAGTGGTTGGAATATTGATCAAAATACGAGCCGTTTTCATTTTGTCACCGAAGTAACGAATACGGTCTGCATTAATATCTTGGTTGGTGTATAAACCTGAGGTATGACCGATACCACCAATCTCAACCATTCGAACCGCTTGCTCTACGGCATTTTCGAAAGAAGAAGCACGGAACATGCCTAGTGTTGGCGATAGTTTCTCATGAGCAAACTCGTCATCGTAAGACACTTCACCGATACCTTCACCGACTAGAATTTTGGTATCCGCTGGTACTTTAACACCCGCCATTTCAGCAATCGCTGTCGCTGGTTGACCAACGATTTTCGCGTTTAACGCACCATCGATCAGCAGTACTTTGCGTACTTTATCTGCATCGGCTTTACTTAATACGTGAGCTTTATGAGTCGCGAAACGCTCTTTCACTTCATCATAAACTTCATCCATAACGATAACCGCTTGCTCAGAAGCACAAACCACACCGTTATCAAACGTTTTTGACATTAAAACTGAAGCGACTGCGCGTTTAATATCCGCCGTTTCATCGATTACGACAGGCACGTTACCGGCACCAACACCGATAGCTGGTTTACCAGAAGAGTAAGCCGCTTTCACCATGCCTGGACCACCAGTAGCAAGGATTAGCGCAATACCATCGTGCTTCATTAAGGCGTTAGAAAGCTCAACTGAAGGTTGGTCAATCCAACCGATAATGTCTTTCGGTGCACCAGCAGCTACCGCTGCATCAAGAACGAGTTTCGCTGCGTCATTGGTTGAATTTTTCGCACGTGGGTGTGGCGAGAAGATAATACCGTTACGCGTTTTTAAAGAGATGAGTGATTTGAAAATCGCGGTTGAAGTCGGGTTAGTCGTTGGGACAATACCACAGATGATACCAACAGGCTCAGCAATCGTCATCGTGCCTAGACTTTCGTCTTCTTCAAGGACACCACAGGTTTTTTCATCTTTGTATTTGTTATAGATAAACTCTGAAGCAAAGTGGTTTTTAATCACTTTATCTTCAACAATACCCATGCCTGATTCTGCTACCGCTTGTTGCGCGAGAGGAATACGGGCTTGGTTTGCGGCTAAAGATGCTGCACGGAAAATTTTATCAACTTGCTCTTGAGAGTAAGTTGCAAATTCTGCTTGTGCCGCTTTAACGCGAGCCACAAGAGCATCAAGTTCAGCCAAATTAGTTACCGGCATAGTGAATCTCCTAAAATAGAAAAATGTTAAAAACTCTTTATTAAGCTTGCTGTCTCTCAGTTTTATTTTGGTCTCACAATAGCTTAAGTAACGACAGACTTAGTAAATTGCTTTCAGAACTGAGTATAATCTTTCACGGTTTGAAAAAAATTGACTCAGATCAGTTCTCAAAAACTAAATAGCAC
>NZ_WXWK01000115.1:0-13634 GCF_009904835.1 Vibrio sp. V33_P6A3T137
CTGCCGCACAGGCAGCTTAGAAATCCGTTGGTGTAGATTTCGATCCTTTCAATTAGTTCACTGCCGCACAGGCAGCTTAGAAAATGTTGCTAGTACCACTGTCGTCAAAGCACCGGTTCACTGCCGCACAGGCAGCTTAGAAATACCTTGTATTTCCAAGGATCTATGAGAGTGCGTTCACTGCCGCACAGGCAGCTTAGAAAAGATTCAGTTACGCCACCTTTACTTACTGAAAGTTCACTGCCGCACAGGCAGCTTAGAAAAGCAATCAGCGCGGGTAGCGTCATTACATGGTGTTCACTGCCGCACAGGCAGCTTAGAAATATCGTTACAGTTAAACATTATCACGCCACGGGTTCACTGCCGCACAGGCAGCTTAGAAAAGCATATTTTTGGATATGAGCACGAGCTTGTTGTTCACTGCCGCACAGGCAGCATGACGGAGGCTTTTTTTGTAACTTGTCAGGTAATGCTTTCAGGTCACATTGGCTTGGTAAGGTGTTAGTAGTAACCATTATCACGAAGAGGGACTTCGAGAGTATTATCACCTTGTCGAGTTGGGGTGCCAATCATCTCATCATAAGGACTTTGATGGCGTAGCACTTGCTGCTGTGTATTCAGCTTTCTGCAACGTTTTTGCATTTCTACGATAGAGTGGGTCTTTAACAGATTATCGTTGTTATCGACTACCCAATACTCTTGGTCATCAATAATTACTGACGCTTGATAAAGCGCCATATCTAATGCGTGAATAATTAACTTATTGATATAAAAGTACTGTTCTAGCGTAGTCAGTGTTTGTCTCATGATTCCTCCTTGATTATTAACCAATACGTTGGCTTATTGAGAGGCGATCACTCAACGTTATATCCCCTTCGTACTTGAAGCTGCAGCGGTGTTGGCTAGGTTCATTCACCCCAATCACATCGTCTGTCTATGCTTATGGAGATGAGCTCACTTGCCGCCTACCTGCAACTCTAAGTTGTTTGGGTATAGATGACGCGGGTTATTCATCCGTCGAGTCATTAAATAAGCTTAATAAAGCTTTACGTGCTTGCTGGTGCAAAGGATCGGTATTCCATTTTTGGTGTTGAATCAGGTCAATATTAACCTCCCATGCAAAGTTGGTGAACGTGCCATTTATTCGAGTCAGTGCATTGGGCACGCTTTGCGCGAGATGGTTAGGTAAAAAGGACCAGCCAAAGCCGTTCACCGCCAATTCTAGAACTGTGTAATAGTTATCGGTGTACCAAATGTCCGGACTAAAGGCTTGATTTAAGCTGCTAAATTGACTGTTTTTAGAGCGCACGGTGAGCTGTCGATATTGTCTTAACTCATCAATGTGTGTAATCGGTATGTTAGCCAGTGGATGATGTTTAGCGACAAATACATCAAAGGCGATATGACCTAAACTGAAAAAATCTAAGCAAGTGGGTAAGTCTGGTTCACTTAAAATCAGTCCAGTGGTGGCGCGTCCTGATTCGACTAACTCAATAATATCGCGGCTTGAGGCCATTAAGCACTCGATCTGAAGGTGAGGAAAGGCTTGTTCTAATTGACGTAAAGCAATCGGCAGTTTAGCGAGTGGAATCCCTTCATCCATCGCTAAAATTAATTGGTTGGCATCAGGGGTATAGAGCTGTGATGCTTTACTACTCATGCGAGCAAGCTGAATCAATGTCGCTTGTGCATAAGGCATCAACTCTTCCCCTTTAGCGGTTAGCTTTGGGTAACGTCCACTGCGATCAAAGAGATCGACCCCGCAATCTAATTCCATATTGATGATGTGCTGACTGATCACTGATTGTGCTTTGCCAAGTTCTCTTGCTGCTGAGGAAAACGAGCCTGTTTCTACGGTTTTGACAAAAGCACGCAGCTGATCGATGTTGAACATATCGTTTTTACCGATGGTATCTAACTTTGAAGTATCCTTATTGTAGATAAAATGATGACTCTTGAATAGTTGAATTGAGGTAATTCATCATGGGTCGGAATGAGCGTATTTTTCACGCTGTGGTTTTCGAAATTATTGCACTATTAATGATGGTGCCCCTTGCTGCGTGGTTTTCTGGTAAAGGAACGGGTGATATGGCGTTAGTGAGTATCATTCTGAGTGTTACCGCGACAGTATGGAACTATATTTATAACGTGTATTTTGATAGGTGGTTTGGTGGTGAGCGGATTCAACGTGGTTTAATGATGCGCATTGGTCATACACTTGGCTTTGAAGGCGGGTTATTACTGATCACGATTCCGTTTGTTGGCTGGTTTTTACAAATGTCGTTATTAGAAACCTTAGCTTTAGAAGCGGTCTTTATTACGTTTTTCCTCTTTTATACCTTAGGATTTAACTGGTTATATGATAAATATCAGCCTTATCGTGCACTAGCTAAATGGTTAAAAATAGGAAAGAGAGTAGAAACGAAGAGAATTTCTTCGTAACGATTGTTACCACAACGCCCTAGCGCCCTTTAGCTCTAGGGCGCTTTACTTTATAATCGGCGCGCTTTCATCTGGGATAAAATTATGATTTCAAAAAACCAACTCAAATTACTGCGCGCGTTAGGGCAAAAAAAACAGCGTAAAGCGCACGGCCTATTTTTGGTTCAGGGTGAAAAAAACGTCCTTGAATTAACTCATTGCACCTTTAACGTTCAGCACATTTTTGCTACCGCTGATTTTCTTAACCTGCATGCGAAGAGTTTAGTCGGTTACGCTTGCACTGAGGCGTCATTGGATGAGTTGACCAAAGCCAGTACGTTGGTCAGTAATAATGCGGCGATAGCCGTGGTTGAGATCCCAAAGGTTGAAGTCCCAAAAGCACAAGGTTTAATGATTGCTTTAGATGGTGTTTCTGATCCTGGTAATTTAGGCACGATTATTCGAGTCGCAGATTGGTATGGGATTAAACATATTGTTGCCAGTCTCGATTGCGCTGATCCTTATAATCCGAAAACCATCAGTGCAACTATGGGCAGTTTTGGCCGCGTTCAGGTGAGTTTGGTGGATTTACCTCATTACTTGGCACAAGCCAATTTACCCGTTTATGGTGCGTTTTTAGAGGGGGAAAGTGTCCATGCAACCTCCTTTAGTGCCCAAGGAATTTTGTTGATGGGCAGTGAATCTCATGGTGTCCGCGAACCGGCTGCGCAATGGGTAACTGATAAAATTACCATTCCGGCATTTGGTGGAGCAGAGTCATTGAACGTGGCGATGGCGACAGGAATTATTCTGGATAATATGCGTCGTCAGCATAGCTAATCATTATTTTTGTGTACCCTATGGTTATTTGATATGGCTACTCCACGTTGTTTGGGTATAAAGCAAAACACCAGCGCTAAGCTGGTGTTGTTGTGCGAGACAAAAATCAGGTAACCGGGCTATTTCTCTAGCATTGAGAGCTTATTTGGCACACCATTCCATTTAGCTGCTTCATCCATGGCTGGCTTGACTTCGGTTTGTGTTGGCCAGATTTCCGCCAGCTCGGCATTAAGCTCAATAAATAGCTTTTGGTCGTCGGGCAATTCATCTTCTTGAAAAATCGCTTGCGCATCACATTCCGGCACACAGAGGCCACAGTCGATGCACTCAATCGGATTGATGACCATAAAGTTGGGACCTTCGTGAAAGGCATCGGCTGGACATACCGCCACACAATCTGTGTATTTACATTGTATACAATTATCGGTGACTACAAACGCCATAACAGGTTGCTCTTTACTCAGTCAAAAACGAAGAAGGGGCATGATACGGATCCGAAGGCAAAATTCAACATTCTCTGCACAGAATGTTACTGTCAATCGGCTCAAATCTTTGCTGAATCGGGATTTAGTATGACATAGCAAGCAAATTCTCGTAAAATGCGCGCCATTGTGAGCCGGGCCTTAATGGCTCTAGCTAAGACACCAACCGATACGAGACACCACTTCATGATACGTTTAACTGAAATCAGACTTCCTTTGACACACGAAGAAGGCGAACTACGCGAGGCGATTGCCAAAAAATTGCGTATTCCTGCACAGCAAGTGCTCTCTTTTACTCTGTTCAAACGTGGCTATGATGCTCGTAAAAAAAACAATATCCAGTTGATTTACACTTTAGATGTGGAAGTTGCCAATGAAGCCGAGTTGCTGGCAACGTTGAGTGATGATCCTCATGTTCGAATCACACCGGATATGGAATATAAATTTGTTGCTCAAGCACCGGCTGATTTGACTGAGCGTCCAGTGGTGATTGGTTTTGGTCCTTGTGGTTTATTTGCTGGGTTGGTTTTAGCACAAATGGGCTTTAAGCCAATTATTGTTGAGCGCGGTAAAGAAGTGCGTGAGCGGACCAAAGATACGTTCGGTTTTTGGCGTAAACGGACATTAAACCCTGAATCGAATGTTCAGTTTGGTGAAGGCGGAGCGGGGACCTTCTCTGATGGTAAGCTATACAGCCAAGTCAAAGATCCTCACTTTTATGGCCGCAAAGTGACCACTGAATTTGTTGCTGCTGGTGCGCCAGAAGAGATCATGTACGTCAGTAAGCCGCATATTGGTACCTTTAAATTGGTGACCATGATTGAAAAAATGCGCGCGACGATTCTTGAACTGGGCGGTGAAATTCGTTTTAGCACCCGAGTGGATGATATTCATCAACAAGATGGCAAAATCACCGGTGTGACCTTGTCCAATGGTGAGGTCCTGCATTCTCGTCATGTTGTACTTGCCGTTGGTCATAGTGCACGTGATACGTTTGAAATGCTTTATCAACGCGGCGTTTATATGGAAGCTAAACCGTTTTCGGTTGGTTTTCGGATTGAACATAAACAATCGATGATCGATGAGGCGCGTTTTGGCCCAAGTGCTGGCCACCCGATTTTGGGCGCTGCCGATTACAAATTGGTTCATCATTGTAAAAATGGTCGTACGGTATACAGCTTCTGTATGTGTCCGGGGGGAACCGTGGTCGCCGCCACATCAGAAGAAGGGCGCGTAGTCACGAATGGCATGAGTCAATATTCTCGTGCTGAGCGCAATGCAAACAGTGCGATCGTCGTTGGTATTGATCCTGAGCGTGATTATCCTGGTGACCCATTAGCAGGGATTCGTTTCCAACGTGAATTGGAGTCGGGCGCTTACCAATTGGGTGGTGCCAACTATGATGCGCCTGCACAAACAATAGGTGATTTTCTGGCTGGGCGTGAGCCAAATGCTCTCGGCGATGTTGAGCCTTCTTTTACTCCCGGTATTAAACTGACCGATTTATCGAAAGCGTTACCGGCGTTTGCGATTGAAGCAATTCGTGAAGCCATTCCCGCGTTTGATCGCCAAATCAAAGGCTTTGCCTCGGATGATGGACTATTAACTGGTGTAGAAACCCGGACGTCATCACCTATCTGTATCAAACGTGGTAAAGATTTCCAAAGCATTAACTTACAAGGATTTTATCCTGCGGGTGAAGGTGCTGGTTACGCTGGCGGTATTTTATCTGCCGGGATTGATGGAATTAAAGTTGCTGAGGCGGTGGCACGCGATATGTTAAAAGTGTAACGAACAGCGAGACATAACCTCAGTACTGCATCATCAAAAGCGCTCTTCGGGGCGCTTTTGATGTATTAATGCTCGACGTTTATTTATTTCGCCAGCGGCTGGTGGAGCGAGATAACCCATAATGCAGCGCGCTGTGAATCAGTTTAGCGATAACACAAGTAAAAAAGATCACCATGGCCATGGCCGCCGCAGGGGCCGTTCCGCCCGCTTCTTCTAAGCTCATCACCACTACAGAGGCTAAACGAGAGTGAGGGCCATATAAGAAAACGACCGCAGAAACGGTGGTCATTGCGTTAACAAAAAGATACAGCGCAATATCCAACATCGCGGGTAAAGAGAGTGGCAAAATGAGTCGCGAAAAGAGATGAATCCGACTCGATTTAAGTGAATCGCCAACGCTTTCAAACTCATTATCCAATTGTTTTAATGAAGTTACCGCCGTTAAGTGTGCGACCGAATAAAAGTGCACCACCGTTGATAATACCATCACCATTAATCCCCCATAAAAGACATTGAGTGGATTACTTGGATGATTGAAAAAGAAGATATAAGCGATTCCTAAGACTAAACCAGGTACTGCCATCGGTAGTAACGCCACAAACTGATAGATTCTGGCTAACCAAGCCGGTTGTGGTGTGCGCTCTACTAACCACGCATTAAAAAAGACGACCGTAGTACCAATAATCATGGTCGTCGAGGCCATCATCAGCGAGTTTTGATAGGGTTTCCAGCCATGAGCATCAAAACGTTCAAATTGATAGTTGGCGAAAGTGAGCTCTAAATTGTATGGCCAATAAGTAAACAGTGAAGCCATCCCTGCCATCCCGAGAATCGTCAGGATAAATAAGCCGCTTGGTGCCACACACAGGATGCCAAATAGACTTTTACGCCATGAACGTGGCGGTTGATAAGGGACTGAACGTGCATTTAAACTGGCTACTTGTTTTTTGCGCACCCAAAGGTCGGCGGCAAAGGCGAGTAGAGCAGGAAGTAACAGGATCACACCGACCACGGCTCCCATTTCAAATCGTTGTTGACCAATCACTTGTTTATAAATGTCCGTTGCTAAAACATTAAATTGACCACCAATGATTTTGGGCACGCCGAAGTCGGTGATCACTAAAGTAAAGACGACAAAGCTGGCGCTGACTAAGCCATAACGAGCCGAAGGTACAGTGACAGACCAAAAGGTGCGCCATGGTGAGGATTTTAAGCTCGCTGCCGCTTCATATTGTCTTGCGTCAGCATGAGAAAGTGCCGTACAGAGGATCATTAGCGCGTGTGGAAAGGTCCAAAAGACCGAACCAAGGACAATACCAATTGGGCCATAAATAGTCTGGTCGGCGAGTAAAAACTTGAGAATACCTTGATTACCAAATAGATAAATTAAGCTGATCGCCGGCAATAATGAAGGGGCTAAAATTGGGATCGTTAGCAAAAGACGCAGCAGATGGCAGCCCGGTAATTGAGTGCGTGTGAGAGCGTAAGCAGCCATAAAACTGAAGAAAATCACGATGACCGTGCTCATCGACGCCACCCAAAGCGAATGGTAAGCCGCGGTAGTGATCCCGCCCGATGAGATATAAGCTGCGAAATTAGCAAGCCCGACAAACTCGCCTTGTGCATTCATTAGGCTGCGGCTAAAGAGTGCGTATAATGGACCCAATAAAACGATACTCAAAAATAATAGACCGACCGCTAATAAACAGGTTAGCCAAAAACGCTCGTTGATTCGCCATTCTTGAGGCCAAGCGAAAGAGAATTTGGACGGCCACGTCCTAGTTGATAACATGGTGCTTTCCTTTGTTTAACTTCTATGCCGCAAAGCAGTGAATGCTATTTGCCTGTAATGATACGCCCACATAATCGCCAGTACGCAGTTGTAACCTCTGAGCAAGTCCGATAGTGATATCAGCATAAAGCGCTTCTGAAACGCCCTCGATCACTAAACTACAGCGTAAAAAAGCCCCCATAAATTCGATATGATTGATTTGCGCTTGAAGATGACTTTCATGAGTTGCAACGAGGGAAACGTGCTCCGGCCTTACGGCGATACGTAGGGTTTTATCGATTGGGTTTGGATGGCTATGCGTTGCCAAAGCTTGCTGCACCGCGCTAAGTTGATGGATTTGACTCTCTTGTGTCGGTGTCATGAAGTTCATTTGACCGATGAAATGGGCAACAAAAGCACTGGCGGGTTGGTTATAAATTTGCTCTGGGGTGCCAATTTGTTCAATGACACCGTGGTTCATGACCACGATACGATCCGCCATGGCTAAGGCTTCCTCTTGATCATGAGTGACCATAATCGTTGTTACGCCTAAGCGTTTTTGTAAACTGCGAATTTCATGACGTAAATGGGCACGGACTTTAGCATCTAAGGCGGATAATGGTTCATCCAGTAATAGTAAACCCGGCGCAGGTGCTAACGCTCGCGCAAGAGCGACACGTTGCTGTTGACCTCCGGAAATTTGTGCGGGAAATTTATGGGCATGTTCGGAGAGTTCAACCAAGTCGAGTAACTCATTGACACGTTGTTTAATTAAGCGACTTTCTGCGCCTTGGCAACGTAGGCCAAACGCAATGTTATCGAACAAGCTCATGTTGGGAAACAGCGCGTAAGATTGAAAGACAATCCCAAAATCACGTTCTTTAACAGCCAGTGTGCTGATGTCACGTTGGCCTTGTAATAACGTCCCGCTATTTTGTTGCTCTAATCCGGCGATAATTCGTAATAAAGTCGTTTTTCCACACCCAGAAGGGCCTAAAAAACAGATCAACTCCCCAGGTTGGATGGTTAAGTGAATGTTATTTAGCACTTGAGTTTCACCAAACCATTTATTGATATTTTCAAGAACCAGTTGGCTGCCTTGGCATCGCATGATGTTCTCCTTAACTAAGCTGGGATAAAAGGGGTAAATAGGCGGCAATCAGTCTCTGCTGCTTGCCTAACCATTATTTCGATTATTTGGCTTCAGACTTACCGTCGTAACGACGCTCCCATTCGCGTAAAATCCGTTCACGATTAGCCGCTGCAAATTGGAAGTTATTATCAATCAGTAGGCTTTCTGCATTGGTTGGGAAATATTGGACGGGCTTAGCAATACCGGGCATGGCAACAATGGCGTATCCTTCGTTGTACATTTCCATCGCCGACTGACTGATTGACCAATCAACCAGTGTTTGAGCCGCTTGTTGTTGCTTTGTCCCCGCGATGATAGCGGTCGCTTCCATATCCCAGCCTACACCTTCGGTTGGGAAAATTAGCTCAAGGGGGGCGCCACGTTGTTTTTCACGTGCGCCGCGAAAGGCAAAAGAAATACCGATAGCGGTTTCTCCGGTAGCGGCATGCACACAAGGACGAGATCCGGAATGGGTATAATTTTTGATGTTGGCGTGTAACTTATCCATATACGCCCAGCCTTGTTGTTCGCCAAACAGCTGTAACCAAGAAGAAACGTCTAAATAGCCGGTTCCGGAAGAGGCTGGATTTGGCATCACGATATGACCGCGATAGACAGGATTGGTAAGGTCTTGCCACGATGTTGGCATTGGCAAGTTGTGTTTTTTCGCTTCAATCGTATTGAAACAGATTGCTGCCATCCAAGCATCCATACCGACCCAATGAGTGGGTTGAGCGCTGTCTTTAAATTTAGGCGACAGTTTTTCGACACCTTTAGGTGAGTAAGGCAGTAGCATCCCTTCATCTTGCAGCAACATTAGGCTGGTTGCCGCCAGTCCCCAAACCACATCGGCACGAGGATTGTTTTTTTCTGCCAATAGACGAGCTGTAATCACGCCCGTTGAATCGCGTACCCAGTTAATTTTAATGTCTGGATGAGCTTGGTTGAAACGCTCGGCGTATTTACGTAAATCATCTGATTCAATGGCGGTATAGACGGTCAGTTCGGTTGCGTGAAGGATGGAAGAGAAGCTGGCAGAGAGTGCCAGTATTCCTTTGGCCAAAATGTGTCGTGCTGACATGGTTAACTCCTCATAACATATTTGTTGGGCGAATATTTGTGGTGAACTTTATTATGATTACATTAAGCAAGTTAGATGACGAAACCGTTACGCCATTGGGTTAAATGGCCTAGAATTTCTTATGTCAGGCCTAATAAATCAGCTTGTGTTGCATGGTGCTTGGCAACTTCACGACGAATCCAATCACAAAAAGCCAATACTTTGGGGCGATGATCGCCTTTTTTCCACACGAGATAATGTCCTCCGGTCGTTGTCATACTCGCCGGATGCGCCAGTACGAGGTTACCCTGAGCAAGGGAATCGGCGACCACAAAATTACGTGTCAGTAAGGCAATATCACCGTGACGAACCGCTTGAATTGCGAGGGTAGTGGTATCGAACTCTAAGCAAGGTGCATCGGCAATCTCAGTGATACCTTGTTGGCTAAACCAATCGAGCCAAGTTTCTCGATAACCAATAATCGCGGCGCGTGGCCAATCCAATAACTGTTTGGCGCAAGTGACGTTACCGTAATAGTTTATGGCTTGTGGGCGGCACACCACTTGCCAGTATTCATGAGTTAGCCGTTCGACTTGACGCCCATCCCAGTCTCCATAACCGTTATATATTTCAATATCAGGCTGACTTCTTTGATCAGACTGGCTCCATGGCGAGGTGTATAACCGAACTCGAAAGCGGGGGATAATCTTTTAAAAAATTTGGCAATCTTGCGGCAAGGAAATGCTCAGCAAATGTATTGGATACACGCAGTGATAAGGTGTTATTACCTCGCTCACCAAACAGGTCTTCAGTTCCGATCCGTAATGAGTGAAAAACTTGGGTTAATACGGGTTGATAACTTTGTCCGGCATCCGTCAGTCGAATGCCTTTCGCTTCACGAATAAACAATGTGGCTTTGAGATGATGTTCTAAAATTTTCACTTGCTGGCTGACCGCAGCTTGCGTGACATTGAGTTCATCGGCCGCTTTGGTAAAATTGCCTAAACGAGCTGAGGCTTCAAATGCACGTAACGCATTCAGAGGGGGTAACTGACTCATGATTAACTCCAATGGGATGTGGTTTAACCATAAACAAGAAAGATGAAGTTCCAATGACAGACATTAGTTAATATAGGGCTAAGGCCAAGCTAGACTCGCTATACAAAAGCAATTTGGCTTGGCATCCTATACAAAAGATTATCGATTAGGAAAAAATATGGAACTGGCTCTGTTTGATTTAGACCACACATTGATTGCCACTGATAGCTCTGCACAGTGGTGGCATTACATGTCGGAGATAGGTTGGCTGAAGAAAGAAAGTGCATTGCATCATCAGCATGCGCAAATGATGGCTGAGTACGATCATGGTGTACTGGATATGCATGATTATTTAAAGCTCACCCTTGCTCCTCTTGTCGGTAAGGAGTATCAGCAAGTCAGTCAGACAGCGGAAGCGTTTGTGCAGCAGCATTTATTCAAGCAGTTATATCCGATGGCGCAACAATTGATCAGAGAGCATCAACAAGCTGGACGTCGAGTCGTGATTGTTTCAGCCAGTGAGGATTTTTTGGTGCGCCCTTGGCAACAGTTATTAGAGATTGATGCTGCGATTGGCATTGAGATAGAGACACAGCAAGGGCTCATTACTGGACAGGCGCGAACCCCATTAAGTTATCGCGAAGGAAAAGTGGCTGTGATTCATCGCTGGTTGGCCGAGCAGGGCATCAGCTTTGGTGATTGTTATGCCTACAGCGATTCACATAATGATATTGCCATGCTTGAATTTGCCAGCCATCCTGTTGCGACCAATCCAAACCAACAGCTTAAAGCGCGTGCCTTAGTGTCTGATTGGCCGATCATACATTTTTAGCCGTTGCAGGCATTATCAATCAACCGATCTTTTTCGGCCCTCAAGTACGATATTGTACTTGAGGGCATGGCTATTTAGTTTTTGCGGATCAAGGCTAAAGTGTCAAAAGCTCCACCCAGCGTACCTATACGGTGGTAAAATGCTGTACTTTTTCCCCAAGTTGTTGAGAAGCATCGCTTAACCGCTCACTGATCGTTCTTGCTTGTGTTGCTTGTTGTTCTAGCCCATGAGTTTCTTGGCTGAGATGATAAATAATACTTTTAGTCTGCTTCGCGACACTGGCTTGTTGATGGCTAGCCGTAGTGATCGATTGGTTAACCAGAGCAACCTCTTCAAAGGCTTGACGAATATGTTTAAGAACCTGTTCAGAATGTTCCGAAAATTCAACACTGACTAAAGCTTGTTGGTTTGCCGATTGCATCGCCGTGACTGCGTCATTAGCGCCCTTTTGTAATCGAGAAAGCACATCGTTAATCGAACGGGTAGCTTGTTCAGTATTGCCTGATAAATTACGCACTTCATCGGCGACGACAGCAAACCCTCGCCCTGCTTCTCCCGCTCGTGCCGCTTCAATTGCGGCATTGAGAGCTAATAAATTCGTTTGTTCAGCAATGGTCTGGATGACGGTTAATACTTGGGATATTTCGGTAGATTCTTTATGGAGATGACGAATGATTTGTGCTGAGTCATCGATCGATTTCGCTAAGCTTTTTATTCCGGCGCTGGCTTTTTGTACGGTATCTGTTCCTTGCGAACTAAATTCTTCCGCTTGGGCAATCACAGTTTGCGCGTATTGTGTGTGTTCACCGACCGCATGAATGGTTTGCTCCATTTCATCCATCGCTTTTGTGACGCTTGCGGTTTGTCGACTTTGAGTATTTGCTTTGTCCTCGACCGTTTCGCTTACCGCGAGCATACGTTGAGCATTTTGGTGTAAATCGACACTTTTATTTTCAATTTCTATGATCAAGTGACAGAAATTATTAACCATCGTATTGAGCGCTTGCGCTGTTTGTGCAACTTCATCTTTTCCTTGCACCGTTACTTGTGTTGTTAGATTAGAAGAATGAGCAAGGTATTGAATGCTATTACGTAATTGGCGTAATGGTTGCTGAATTGAGTGTTGGATCAACCAGCCGAGTAGCATGAGCAAGATAACCCAAGCGGCTCCACCAAAGAGATAAAAATGCATCATTCTAGCCGTCAAGAGCGTTGCTTCTTGTTGAACGTCATCGGCTTTACTAATTTGTTGGTTAACTAATTGATTCAGTGTGTCACCGAGCGGAACCAATACTTGATTAATTTCATTACCAAACGTCGATTCGTTGAGAATTCGGATCGTAATTGCATCACTGCCTGCCCTTGATATCCACTGCTGATAAAGTTCGATAGCTTTTTGCAATTGTTCATCCGCTTGTTGACTTAATGGGTCGAGCACACCACTTTGCGTCCGTTGATAAGCTGTCCAGTGGGTTTCCACTTGGTTTATTAACTGTTCTATTTTTTCTACGGTATCTTTTTGACTTGCCCAGCCGGTGCGATAGCGTCTTAAGTCATCTAGACCTTCTTGTCTCAGTAAAGAGTGGGTTGCCAAAATATCACTCAGTGGCAGTAGATGTTGTTGATAAAGCCGCGTGAATTGCCGATCTTTTTCTTGAGCGGCTTCAAATGAGAGTCCAAGTGCGACCAGTAAGCTGATGATGGGTAAGGCGCTTAAGCAAAATAAGCGAGTACTAATGTTGAACTGGTTTAATTTAAACATAATGATAACCACCGTTAGAAAGAGGCTCTCTCGCTATCACTGCTGTGTTTGAGTAGTAAAATACCGAGAATCCGCTGGATTATTTCTCTTTTAGATGACGACGATGTTACAGAATGTTTGAAAATTGAGCGTTCAATCAATAAGTGTTGAGTTCAATCACTCGCTTTGATGATAAGTTAAAGTGCACAGTAGAAAACTGAGTGGTTAATTATTACTTTTTCCTATCAAATTAATACGTAGATTCGATTAGCGAAGGCCCCTTTATTTCACTATACCTAATCAGACTAAAGTGGTCTTTTTAGTTTACGTTACGTACAACCTGTTCAGCATTGATTCGACGTACGACACAGTAAAAACTGTTTTGTCTGAACGTGTGATACATCGGTGTGTTGACCCTATTTAGCCTATTTTTTGCATTAAATATTAGCAAGCTTAATAACAAGAAATACTAATAATTAATTGATACTTATTTTTGGAGGAAGCCATGGACTTTATGTCTCAATGG
>NZ_WXWK01000003.1:0-13524 GCF_009904835.1 Vibrio sp. V33_P6A3T137
GTATGGGGGATCTCTATTCAGATAGGATGCGCTGAAAGCGCAATAGGAAAATGAAACCATCACAAAAAAGTACGTCTTCGCTTGCTCTATTGGCTGTCGGTATTGTTTATGGTGATATTGGAACTAGCCCTTTATACGCATTGAAAGAAGTGTTTTTTAGCCATCATCCCCTTATTATTAATCCAACCAATGTATTGGGAATACTCTCGTTAGTCTTTTGGGCATTTATTATCATCGTGTCGGTAAAGTATTTATTGTTCATCACCCAAGCGGATCAAAATGGTGAAGGCGGTATCTTAACCTTAGCGAGTATTGCCAAAACTCATTGTCCTCATTCATTCAAACCCGTGGTTCTGCTATTGGGTTTATTAGCCGCAGGGTTCTTTTTTGGTGAAGCGGTGATTACACCAGCGATGTCGGTGCTCTCTGCGGTTGAAGGGATAGCCGTGGCTAAAGCCAGCTTAGCGCCTTATGTCTTGCCAATTGCCTTAGCGATCATCTGCGCGTTATTTGCTATTCAAGTATTGGGAACAGAGTTGATTGGCCGTTTTTTTGCGCCCATTATGTTGCTCTGGTTTATCACACTGGGCGTTTTAGGTTTCATCGCTATCATCAAGCAACCACAGGTTTTGGCTGCAGTAAATCCATATTATGCTTGGCATTTTATTGCTACTCACGGCGCTTATAGCTTAATTATACTCGGTGTTGTCGTACTGTCGGTGACTGGCGTTGAAGCGTTATACGCCGATATGGGCCATATTGGGATTACACCGATTCGATGGGCTTGGTTTACTATTGTTTTACCCAGTTTGCTGTTTAACTACTTTGGGCAAGGTGCGTATTTACTTCAAACACAAGGCATAGAAAGGCAAACTTTCTATGGATTAGTCCCCCATTCGTTACTGTGGCCGTTGATTATTTTGGCAACGTTAGCGGCGATCATCGCTTCTCAAGCGGTGATCTCTGGTATTTTCTCATTGACTCGTCAAGCGATGAACTATGGTTATCTGCCACCATTAAAAATTACTCATACTTCAGCGCACTCTCAAGGACAAATTTATGTGCCAGCAGCGAATCTATTACTATTCGCTTCAGTGATGATGGTGATGGCGAGTTTTAAATCCTCGGCAAATTTAGCCGCCGCTTATGGGATTGCGGTAACTGCGATCATGACCATCTCTTCATTATTAATCTTGGTGGTGATGCGTTATGGCTGGCATTGGCGGTTACGTTACGTCATTGTCATGGGCGCTATTTTCATCTCTTTGGACGTATTATTACTGATCTCGACATCGACTAAATTTAGTCATGGTGGCTGGCTACCAATCGTGCTTGGTGGTGGTGTATTCCTTATTATGTATATCTGGCAGCAACAGAAACAGCGTTTATTGGAACAATCCGGGAGTGATTTATCGTTACCGGCAATGATCACATCACTCGAAGGGGAAACCTTTCAACGTACCCAACGTACCGCTGTGTATTTTTCTCGTTCGAGCGCTCATGTGCCTCGGTCACTGATCCATAACTTAAAATACAATAAGGTGTTGCATGAGCGTAATGTCTTGATGACTTTTCAAAGTGAATCGCAGCCTTATGTTCACCCCTGTCGTCGAGCGGAGATAACCCAACTGTCAGAGACGTTTTGGCAGGTGATCATTCATACGGGATATCAAGAAACCTTAGAAATAGACCAAGTGATGCACTCTTGTGCTTTAAAAGGGCTATTTCTCCATCCTAATGAAACGATTTTTTTCCTTTCTGCTGAGCATATCCAAGCACAAAAAATCGGCTTATGGCATGACTTTAAGGCCAAGCTATTTATTTTGCTGAGCAAGCATGCATTACGAACGTCTGAGCGGTTGAATATTCCCTCGGATCGATTAATTGAGATGGGCGTTTATCGGGAAATTTAACCTCTGTCATTAAGGTTACGAAAAAAGTAAAAGGCCAAGTAACTGTGTTTACATGGCCTTTTTTGATAATAGAGAATGAAAGCTTATTAATTTGATTCGCGATGAATAGGCGATATTTTTTGCTGAGCACGTCGGCGGACAGACCAACCAATGAGTAGGCTTACGACACCAATCAACAACGTCATCAACGGGGCGAGAATCAAAATATGATTGGCAATTTTCGATAAGTTATCAGGCAGTAATGACACGCCATAACCTGAAAAGACCAGAAAAAGAACCCATGCGATGGCACTCAAGGGGGTAACCAATAAAAAACGCGTTGGAGATATCGCATTTCTCAGGCCCATGACCATCGGCAATAAAGAGCGCACAACCGGTAAGAAACGCGCCATAAACATCGCCAGCATGCCGTATTTATGAATTAAACGATCTGTTGTATCCCATTGTTTAGCCGGAACTTTCCCTAACCAAGAAGCCACCATACGCCATTCTTTCAATTGATGACCTTGGTAAAATGCCATTGCTCCTCCTAACCATCCGGCGATGATCAGCACGCCAATCACGGCGTATAAATTCAAAATGCCGACAGCAGCAAGGCTACCACACAAGATAACGATGCTATCACACGGTAAAGGCGCAGCAGGCAGGAAAGCACTCTCAACAAAAATCAGTAACCCGATGCAGAGATACAATAACGAAAGATCGATGTGCTGTAATGCAATCAGATCTTGATGCCATAAGGCAGAAAAAATAGACAATAGCGTATTCACAATACCTTTCCTCAATCAAAAAAATAATAACGAACGGTTTGATTGAAAAAAGCTAAGCGTGAGCGAAACGTGAATAGAGGTTGGAAAATCGCAGAGCTTTGCGGATAAAAAACAGCGTGGATTGACTAAAGTAAAACCACAATATGATCGCCGCGACACTCAGTGCAAGAGCAAGATAAAAGGGAGTGTCTTTCTTTAGCGCGATATCGTCATTATCATCAGAGATTAGGCGAATGGGTGTTGCGCGGTTTGGCTCACTGCGTGCGATCACCGCGAGTGAATATTGTTCAGGATGTGCTTGTTCACTAGCCAAGTGGTGATGAGTCTGAGTGGATACCGCCAGCGGTTTCTCTTGAATAGCATTTAAGTTAAGCCAGTCAGGAAAACTGACCAGAGCGATAAACAATGCAAACAGAGCAGACTGGATCATAAGACGATTGTGGGTAACTTGAAATTACCGAGAGTATGCGGTGTGTCAGCCATATCTGTAAAGCGTTTTTAACCGCCCGAGTGAGTGAGGACCGTAAATCATTCATTAATGACTGAGTAACCATTCTCATCGGTCACGGATTGATGACGTTTTTTGAATTTTTTGACTTGATACATCGACTGATCAGCCAGTTCGATAAGAGAATGTGCCGTAGGATTGTGTGAGACATCTCGTTTGGGGGTATTCTGATGAATATAAACACCAGCAGATACCGTAACGTGGAAAGCGGTATTATCGACCCTAGTGAAAGGTGAGCGTGACAATTTTTGCTCAAGGGCCGCACACCATCGTTGGGCTTTAATATCATCATATCCTGGTAACAACGCTACGAACTCATCACCGCCAAATCGAGCGATATCGTGATCGCCATTGCTTATTTCTTTGAGAATACGCCCGATGTGAGCTAGGGCTTTATCGCCAATCGCATGCCCAAACTGATCATTAATCATCTTTAAGTTATCTAAATCGATAAACACAATGGCAAGTGGCGATGTAGATTGACTTTGTAACCATTGTTCAAGGATTAACATGCCATATTCACGAGTATTTAAACCAGTTAAACCATCATGATTGAGCTGATATTCTAATCTGGCAATTTTAGCAAGCAGCTGCTGATTTTCTTTGATTAATGCCTGCATCGTGTGTTCAGCATGACGGTAAGCTTGATGATTAATCATAGGTTCGGATGTCTGACCCGTTACACAAGTCATTTTAGGTTCTAGATTTACCGTATCAGATAACACTTTGCTCATACTCGCTATTCCTTACTGGATATTCACGATTTAAATGCTTTTTAATAGCGATAGCTTAGCGAGTCTTGCGGCGTAATGTGTCGTAGCTAAGCGATATCTTCTTCTTGATTAAAAAGTAAGCAAGGATAGTGCCAGTATATATATCGTTGCCTTATTGATGTTTATTGACCGAGTTTAAAACAGTCATGGTGTTCAATAAGAGGTGGTCGAGTAAAGGTGGCACAGTAGCTAACTGATTGATTGCTATTTATACAATGTGCTGCGACGCAATTTGTCTTAGCTCACGTTATTCTTAATTCACCACTAAATGCACACTGGATTGCTTAACTTCTGTTTGCATATTGGGTATAACCAACATTAATGCAACAGAGGCAATATCAGGCCGCTATGATGATTGAACGCGCTCCGTACTTCTTGCTTTGTTTGCAGTGTCAGCATCAATTTTGTAAATCTCACCGTGGGGTGGTTTTTTTCCTCTTGGATTCAAGTTCGAAGTGCCGCTCACTGAAAGTGAGCAAACATTACCAAATCGTTAAATAACCCCTTAGTAAAGTGATACCAGCATGGCGAAACGAGCATCGACCCAAGAATCTTTACATATCGCGTTTGAAATTTTGAAGCGCATTCCAAAAACAGGCCAAGTGACCGCCAGTGAGATTCATCAGCAGTTACTGGGTTTAGACATTCAACGTGATTTGCGCAGTGTCCAGCGCACGTTAGATATGTTATCGCAACATTTTGATATTGAGCGGGATGAACGCAGTAAGCCTTATGGTTATCGATGGTGCAAGCACAGCCATGGTTTTCATTTACCGAAACTTTCGCCTAGTGAGGCGCTGCTGCTTAACTTAGCGGAAGATTATTTAGCCAATTTGTTACCGGCCAACTTAGCTCTCTCATTAGAAAGTTTTTTCCGCGAAGCAAAACATACGTTAGCGCCGACGGCCAGCAGCCAAAAGGAGCGGGAATGGCTAAAAAAAGTGCGGGTAGTCAGTGAAACTCAGCCGTTATTGCCACCAACCATTAATAACCACGTCTTTCAGGCGGTGAGTGAAGCGCTGTTTCATGATCGCTTGCTGGATATTGAGTATCACAATGCCAAACAAGAACAAAAAAGCGCCACGGTCATGCCCCTTGGCCTTGCTCAGCAAGGTAATCGCTTGTATTTGGTGTGTCGCTTTAATGGCTATGCCAACGAGCGCAGTTTAGCTCTGCATCGGATTAATAAAGCGCTGGTGTCGACCTTTACTTTCTTGCGACCGCCAGAGTTTCGATTAAGCCAATACGACGGCGATGGTCGCTTTGGGTTTGGCGAAGGCCAGCACTGCCAAGTGCAATTTAACATCAGTAAAGTGGCGGGCTTTCATTTGCTGGAAACCCCTCTCGCCAGCGATCAGCAGGTCGAAGAACACGAAAACCACTACCAGATCCGCGCCACGGTGATTCACTCAAAACAGCTCGAACGCTGGCTAAATAGCTTTGGCGAGCAAGTGTGGGCGGTGGAGATAAGCAGCCAGCCACAAAAGCAATTAACAGAACAGGTATAAAATAGATATGGATACTAAATTAGTCTCACAATGGAAATTAGCGCCGCAATTGGCTACCCGTCTCGGCATTTGCAGTAATCTACAACAAACGCTTGAAAAGGCCGTGGAGCAGTTTTTGCAGCAAAGCCAAACCACAAACTCCATTACTGATCTACTTAATCAATGTTATCAACAATTAGCGCCAATCTTAGCCGCTGAGCGATGGGTGTGTTTAGCGAATGATATTTATCTTGATAAAAAGGCTGGTGGCTTTTGGTTAATGAAGTCATTCGGAAAATATAAAAGTGAGGATCATATTGATGACATTGAACTGGCAATTAACCAAGTCATTGCAGACCCAATTAATGATTGGGTGATTCCTGAAAAAAAACAGGCTCTTTGCCTTTGTTCATTAAAAGACGCCCCTTTTGCTACTATGGATTGTACGACTTTTTTTAATTCAGGTAGATATGATTATACTGGGATAAAATTGCTAGGAGATTGTCAAAAAGTTCTTTATGGTTATGATAGTCAAACTCGAGGTGCTCATTTAGATGCGCGCTTAAGTGATAAATATTTTGCTGAAAGCATTGCTTTGCCATTTACATATTTTGATACGGAAGATTTATCACCTCGTGCTCTTTTTATCGAAATACTAGAATCTGGTTTTACTTTATTGGGATTAGAAAGTGATGATATCTATCATACGTTACTTAAGTTATTTCATTACGATAACACAGACTTGTTTACCGATTCCAAACAAGATGCTGATAAGGTTATCGGAGAATGTTATGATGATCTACTATTAAATATTGATACTCAGCGCGCCGATCTGCAGCCATACCACAGTAAAATTCTCGATGATACCGCATTAGGCCATTGGTCATTATGGCAAGATGAACTGAATACCCAAGATTATGTCACGATTGAATTACCGCAAAAAAGGGTCGCCAGGGACCCGAAAAGCAGTATTCATGATGGGGTAGTGGCGATTGATTTTGGCACCAAAAGCACGGTGGTGGTTTATCAAAAAGATAATGTCACCATTCATCCAATGCGTATTGGTACTGGTGATTTAAGTAAAGAAATTGCCGCCCATCACTATGAAAACCCAACCATTATGGAGTTTATCCACCTAGCGCCGTTTATCCAAGCTTATCAAGCAGAGGCTCACCGCCCCGATACTCGCTGGCAAGATTTAACCATTTCACACACCGCATACAATTCGATGCAAGGTAGCGAATCAAGTAAATTTAACACCTTTCTTGATGCGCTTAAACAGTGGGCGGGGGATAAAAACCGTAAACTGAAAGTGGTTGGTCAACATGGCAAAGTGATTGACCTGCCGCCATTTTTAGAATTAGCCGATGGCGATTTTAATCCGATTGAAATTTATGCTTATTATCTCGGGCTGTATATCAATAACCTCAATAACGGTATTTTCCTTGATTACATAATGTCTTTCCCAGTGACTTATGAAATGGCGGTGCGCGACAAAATTATCAGCAGCTTTAAAAAAGGATTGTCGAAATCATTACCGGCCGAATTAGGTCAAGAGACCATTCAGCAATTATCGGTGAGCAAAGGTGCCAGTGAGCCCGCTGCCTATGCATTGACGGCGTTGCAAGAATATGGTTTGGAACCACAAGCAAATGAGCGCATTTTTTACAGCGTATTTGATTTTGGTGGTGGTACGACAGATTTTGATTTTGGTATCTACCGTGAACCTACTGATGCAAGAGATCAACGGCGGTTTGATTATGTGATTGAGCATTTTGGCGCTGGTGGCGATAAATTCTTGGGAGGAGAGAATTTACTTGAGTTATTGGCTTTTGAAGTATTTAAAGCCAATAAGAGTCGCTTATTAGCACAGGGTATTCAATTTGAGAAACATCCTGAAAAAGACGCCTTTGCTGGCAGTGAGCAGTTGATCAGTAGTTCCCAAGAAGCCAGAACCAACACTAAACAGCTGTGTATTGCTTTGCGCCCGTTTTGGGAGGAGCATGAAGACTTTAGTTTTGATGCTTCTGGTGAGCTTTCCGTAACCTTAACCGATAAGAGTGGGCTACAACACTCGGCCTTTGCATTGGATATTGATACGCAGCAATTAGAGCAGATTCTATCCGATCGTATTGAGCGTGGAGTCGTCAATTTCTTTGATGCATTACGTTTAGCTTTTAGCCATAGTCAGCAAATGCTCTCAGATATAGACAGTGTAAAAATTTTCTTAGCCGGCAACGCCAGCCAATCGCGCTTTGTCAAACCATTATTCGATAAGCATATTGCGTTGCAACACCAAGAAATGGCACTGAGTGAAGATCAAAGCCGATTTGAGTTGTTCGCTCCTTTGGGAGCCGATAAAAATAATGTCGAGAAACCAACCGGCAAAACGGGAGTGGCTTTTGGGCTGATCACTAGCCGTGACGGTGGACGCATTAAGGTGATTGATCACAATGTCGGTGAGCAAGATATTCGTTTCAAATGCTATTTAGGTGAAGCACGTAAAGGGAAGTTTTACCCGCGGATAGATCGCGAAATTAAGTTTAATCAATGGGTTGAGTTCACCTATGCCGATTATCAAAAGTTTGAAATTTATTATACCGACCAACCCAGCTGCAGCACGGGTCAAATGGCCATTAATGATCCAAGTATTAAGAAAAAGACGGTTAAATTAGATTTAACTGATGAGCATGCTTCGGTCTATTTACGTGTGATTTCTCCCAGTGAAATAGAGTATGTGATTGCCTTGCCGGATCAAATTTCAACCAACCATTATTTAAACAGTGTTCAATCGATTCAACTTTAGGAGCAACGCGCATGTTATTTATACCACCAATAATTATTAATACGATCCCCGCTATTGTTGCAGCAATCAGTAAAGTTGCCACTACCATTGGCCCGATGATCGCTAAGTATGCGCCAATATTACTGGAAACGCTGGGTAAGAACTTACCTAGAGCTATTCAAACCATTGAAGGAGTTAGCTTAGTGGCAAATGTTCTTCGTCCAAATGAACAGGTGGAGGACTTAGGGGCGAAAGCCATGGCCGCGGATAAAGCTCCCGAAGATTTCACGCGCATTAACGACTACATAGATTATTTAAGAAATGAGGTTGAGGTTGATAGTCAAGCGCTGAGCCAAGATCCAATCGACAGCACTATTCGCAATGCTATCGGGGCGACAATTGCTTTAAAAGGCGTGGGAGAAATGATGGGGACAGAGATCTCATTGCCATTTTTAAAGACTATCAGTCAACTCGGTTTAGAGCCGAAATTGATTTTAACCATAGTCAAAGCTTACGCACAAAGTGGTTTAAATACTGATGACGTTGAATTGTATTTAAATGATCAATTATCCATTGCACAGTCTCAGCAACACAGTGAAGTTCTAGTGACCGCTTTTCAAGTTGCTGAGCCAGAGCTCGATCGTCAACAGGCTGAAGATGCCGTGATGAACTTACGCTAGGTTAGAGGCCTAAAATGTCAAAAAAATCATTGATTGAATTACTTAAAAATTCACCTAGCGTCACTCAGAGCCAAGCTTCCATTGAAGCGACAGTGCCACTGTTAGATCACGAATTTTCGCTCTATCACATCAAGCAAGTGACCTTTGATGAAGATTCGCCCCGTAAAGAGGCATTTGAAAATGTCTTAAATGCATTAGCGATTGAGGGGGTTATTTTTACTTATTTGCTTTTGGGTAATAAAACCCAAGTAGACTTTTATTTTGGTATTGCGAAGAATAAGAAATATCAAGGTACCTTACCGCTTGAAATGGATGATATTGGAAAAAACATATTGAAACGCTCGTTGGAGGGGAACTTTCGGGGCAGCGTGGTTGAAAAGTTAGATAAAAAACACCGCAAGCATGTCAGAGGTATGATTACTCGATTTACTCATGTTTCAAAATTAGAAGGTGTGCCTAACGTTAATGAAGATAACGAGCAGTTTCAGGGCGTGGATCGTTTAGTCGATATTATGAGTGGCGATAAATTTTGCTTAGCGGTACTCGCTGATCCTCTCTCTTTATTGGAAATTAATAAAATAGAAAATGAACTACATGGTATTTATGACAAATTAATGCCATTAGCAAAAAAAAGCATTCAAACCAGTGAAAACGAGGCGAAAACGACGGGTGAAGCTGAGGGGCAAACAGTCACTGATTCAACCGGTACTAATGATAGCCTTAGCGTTACTCATAATACTGGTAAGTCGGTTTCTGTTACACAGGGAACGTCCGAGAGTGGTAGCAGTAAGCAGACCTCAAAAAGCTCTGCCGAAACCGATCATGATAAGCACCGTAGTGGCTCTGAAGCTAATAGTAAAGGCACTACGGTGTCTAAAGCGATTGCGATTAACACTGGAACTAATAGCTCAACTCAAAACGGAACGTCGTCTAGCGAATCAAGGGAGTTTACCGATAAAAATGTGCAAGAATGGTTAAACTATATTGATGAAGTGTTGCTGAAAAGAGTCCAACTTGGCAAAAATAAAGGCTTATATCTGTCGAATATTTATTTGTTGGCTAACTCCGTGGCTAGTGTGTTGAAATTAGGCAATACCGCCCGTTCTATCTTTTCTGGTGCGGAGGTCAATAAATCACCATTACAAATACGCACTGTGACGGATAAAAACGAAATTGACTCAGTAAGAAATTTTCAGTTACCGGTGTTGAAAAATCGTCAAGTGGAACAAACCACCATTACCAATAGTGAAAACCAGCTGGCGCTGCTGTTATCTAAGAGCCCATTTAACCGTTATGCCTGTAATTGGTTATCAACCAAAGAGCTCAGTGTTGTGGCAGGATTACCGCAAAAAGAGGTGGTGGGTTTAACCCTTAAAGAAGAGGTGGAGTTTGGTTTAAATGTTAATCAGCAGATAGATGAGCAAAATCGTTTATTTTTAGGTTCACTGGTGAAAAGCGGTTTAGTACAACCGATGGACGTATTTATCGATAAGCGTGAATTAGATAAGCACATTTTTATTGCTGGAGTTACGGGTAGTGGAAAAACGACTACTTGCCATCGTTTGCTTGAATCGGCGCAAATGCCTTTTTTAGTGATTGAACCGGCTAAAACGGAATATCGAGTACTGACGAAAAAAAATAAAGATATTCTTATTTTCACCCTTGGTAATGATAATCTCGCTCCCTTTCGGCTTAATCCATTTGAATTCTTCCCTCATGAGAATATTACTGCTCGGGTAGATATGATCAAAGCCAGTATCGAAGCAGCGTTTGATATGGAAGCAGCCATCCCTCAATTAATCGAAGCAGCAATTTATCGCTGTTATGAAGATAAGGGATGGAATATAGCGACTTCAAAAAACAGCTTATATACCAATCCTTTTGACGATGGTGTTTACGCTTTCCCAACCTTAAGTGATTTGGTCAATATGACCGAAGTGGTGGTTAGCGATCAAGGCTTTGATGATCGTCTAAAACAAGACTATATCGGTTCGATTAAAGCACGTTTGCAGGGTTTATTGATTGGTGCAAAGGGCTTAATGCTAGATACCCCCCGCTCAATCAATTTTTCCGATTTGGTCAAGCGCAATGTGATTCTTGAGTTAGAGGAAATACGTAATCCTAGTGAAAAGTCACTGATCATGGGCTTCGTATTAGCCAACCTTAACGAGGCAATTCGAGCCAATCACCAGCAGTACCAGCAGCGAGGTGAAAAGTTTCGGCATATCACCTTGATTGAGGAAGCACACCGCTTGCTAGCCAAGTTTGAAGCAGGGGATAGTTCCAATAAAAAGCAAGGGGTTGAAACCTTTGCTGATATGTTAGCGGAAGTGCGAAAATACGGTGAGTCACTGATTATTGTCGATCAAATTCCCAATAAGTTGACCCCGGAAGTGTTAAAAAACACCAATACTAAAATCATTCATAAGTTATTTGCTCAAGATGATAAAGAAGCCGTTGGTAACACCATGGCATTGTCTGACGAACAAAAAGACTTTTTATCGCATCTTGAACCGGGCCGGGTGATTTTATCCAGTTCGGGCATGAATAAACCATTGCAGGTGCAGATTAAAGAGTTAGTCAGTACCACGACAGAGCAAGAGGTTGATCCTGAAAAAATTCGGCATATTGCGCTACAATATTACGCCGAAACTTACTCTGGTGGATTAATTCAAGGTCTAGAGCTGTTAGAGCGTAAACCGTCAGCTTCTGATGTCGCGGATTTTTTACAAGGCGCGGTGGCCGAGTCGTGGTATCTCGCGGTAGGTAAAGCAAAGGATAAGAAGGATTTGATTGATTATATCAATCGATTTGGCTGGCAATTTATGCGGCAATATATTGATTTGACTTGTTATTACCAGACCTCAGAAGAGGACAGCCAAACAAGAGCGCAATGTTTAAAAGACTTTCTTGAAAAGCTTAGCTGCAATAGCCAAGAGCGAATAACATCAAATTTAAACGAAGCTTTTCGTATCGGTCTTAAAGTTAAATACTAGGAGTAGAATATGGGATTTTGGAGTAGCGTAGGTTCGGCGTTGAGTGGTGTTATCAGTGGTGCTTGCAGTGTAGTGAGTTCAGTCGCTTCAACATTGGGTAATGCCGTTACTAAAATCGCCACAACCATTAGTGAAATGGGAGTAAATCTAGCCACAAAGGTGGGTGAAACAATTAAAGCGGTGGGAATAAGTTTAGGGATCATTCAATCTAGTGATGATTTACAAGAACTGGGTGAAAAAGCCATGATGAGCGAAAAAGCACCAGCAGATTTTGATTCAATTAGTGCTTATATTGATCATTTAAGAAATGACGTGACCATTGACAAAGAAAAATTTAGTCGCTTGGATGAGAAAGAACTACTAGCTCGTTCGGCCATAGGCTCGGCGATCACTTTACAAGGTATTAACGAAAAATTAGAGACTGTGGTCTGCCCTCAATTTATGGCAATGGTGGCAACGCAAAATCTAGCTGCAGACGAAATCGTTGCAACCATTAAAGCTTATAAAGAGAAAAGTCTTAATACTAGTGATTATAGCTTGTACCTTAAAGATGAACTCAGTATTGCGCAAAGCCGAGAGCACAGTAATGCTTTAGTAGAAGCTTATCAGCAGTTAGAGCCTGAATTAAGTATTGAACAAATTGAAGACAAAGTCATGGGGCTTAGACCATAAATGATCGATTATATCATTGTATTAAAACAAGGGCGTGTCCAGACTTTCCGAGTGATTTATGGTCAGCTAGAAGTGATTTTGTTTTCTGGTGAGAAAACTCTCGCTGTTGCTGATTTTTGGTATCAGTTTAAGCAGAAAATTGAGTATACGATTGATGAGACGTTAGCGTTAATCTTAGTTAGCGATGATAGTGAGTTTGTTCTAGATCCTGAGATTAACATTGCGGCTCAATTTGTACATGCGCCACAAACTTTATCATGGCTGGTTGAGGATATTCTTTTTCCGGCGGCTAAGGTGCAAAGTTATCCAACACTTAATCTAGCGATCACAGAGAGCAAGCCCGTGCAGCCAGTGGTAACCGCTCAGCAAGACGCTTTGCTCGAAGAATCGTTACCAAGTTCGAGTTTACAAGCGTTTTATCGTAAAAAAACCAGAAATTATCAGGCTAGGTAATTAAGATGGATTTAAAAAAACAGCTACTTAAATTACTAGATGATCATCAAATACAAACTAAATTATGCTCGATTATCAACTCAATGCCGGCTGCTACCAATCAGGAAAGCTTGAGCGTAACATCATGTGATTGCTCACCAAATATTGAGCCGTTAGATAGTCAAGAGTTCGACGCAATGCAAGCACAGCTTAATGAAAGTGATCTGCGTATTGAGCAACTTAGCAGCGAGAATCAACAATTGAATCAACTTATTGAAAAAATAAAACAATTACTAGGTTTCAGTCAAGATGCGAATTTGAGTCTGCCAGATTCCATCGGTCAACTACAACAGCAATTAAAAGCTAAACAAGCTGAAATTGATAAGCTGAATCAGCTCGTTGATGATCAAAAGACTCAGTTGCAACAGCGGCAGCAAGATAGCAGCAAACGAGATGAAAAATTGGTTTGGTACCAAACGCACTTTGAGGATGATTTAAATATACTTAG
>NZ_WXWK01000138.1:0-70210 GCF_009904835.1 Vibrio sp. V33_P6A3T137
GTTGAGCTTCGAAGCGGAGGTGAATTCTAGCGAGTTAATTTGAAGAGTCAAACACTTTTTCAAATTTTCTTTTTTAGAAGCTTTCCCTCAACCAACACTGCCTGAAGCCTTGCGGCGTCTGCCGTGTCAGTGAGGGCGCATTATAGGGAGTTCGTTTGGCTTGGCAAGTGCTTTTTATCAAAATATCTTTAAAAAACGCACAAGCGACCAATTATTGAACATCACTGTACGTGTTTTAATCAATCGATGTCTTTTCTCATATAAACGCATAAGCATCGGCGAACATCCGCTCGCTGATTGCTTGTTTATGTTGGGTAAATTGATCTCTCGCTGCACCCGCCATATCAAATCGACCGGCTATATAGATATCAAATTCTGCTAATGAGTCAAAATCTGCCATCACCGCTTGTAATACATTGCCAATTTTGCCTGACCATTCTTCCGGTGCTTTTTCAACAACAGGAACAAAGTGAACATGGGCATATTGATCTGTTATCGTTTGTAGCTCTTGCAAAGCATAGAGCTGCTCTTCATCTCGGGCTCCCCAGTAAAGATAAATCGGTGTGATATTGCCCAGTGCTAGACAGCGATCTAAAATCGAGCGAACATAACTAAATCCTGTGCCGCCTGCGATCAAGAGTAATGGTCGTTTCGCATCTTCTTGTAACCATGCCTCTCCGTGAGGCGCATCGATCGTTACTTCACCTTGCTGTTCAAGTGCTTGTTGCATAACCTGCACCACTTCCTGTGCGTAAGCATTATGTTCGGCAGCGCCAATATGAAGTTCCAGCTCTCCATTATCACGGCATGGACTACTGGCTATTGAGAAAGGCCGCTTATCTTTTTCACCCATTACCACCATAAGGTACTGGCCGGCTTTAAAAGCAACTGGTGTAGTCGGTTGCAGTAAAATCTGATAGGTATGATTGGCCAAAGGCTGAATCAACTTCACTTTACATTGAATGGTCATGACTTCCTCTTCCTTACTTAACCAAAGTAAGTGCTATATGACGTAAAAAGACTGAGCCAGTAACCTTTTACCCCAGCGACCTTTTCTTGGTAGGCATCCTTGCTGGGGTGATGACTGACTTCACCGATAAAAATAATGAATGTTTGATAACCAGACCTGACAAATACGCAGACGATAGGTTAATCGATCTTTAACAAAGGCCACATTTGATCGACTTTAGCAACTAACTGAGGATCCTTCTTAATCGGAGTCCCCCATTCACGCTCGACTTCTCCAGCAAATTTATTAGTGGCATCGAAACCTAACTGACTGACAAAGGCATTGTGATTCTTATCGCTCACCGTATCACGTGCAGGATCCATACGGGTGGTAATCGCCCAGATAACATCATTCCAATCACGAACATTAACATCATCATCACAAAGTACCACAAATTTAACGTGAGCAAACTGAGATAAAAACTGCCATACCGCTTCAAGTATCCGTTGAGATTGTCCAGCTTGGACTTTTTCCATTGCCACGAGCGCAAATTGATTGTGAGCACTTTCAGGCAAATACAGATCGATCACTTGTGGATACTGCTCTTTAAAGACCGTAATGTCCTGTTCTGTTAACGATGCAAAGGTATAGGATGGATTGGGTTTATCACTGACTGATTCTGCTGGCCATTTACGAGTAGCATCTAAGCCCATTTTAGAACCCAACCCCACCACCGGCGAAGCAAAATCTAGCGAATCGATGGGGGTGTTTTCAATCATCAAACTGTCGCGAACCGGATCCATATGCTCACACATCGCTTGAATGACCGACGACCAATTTCGAGCATCAACGCTTTCATCACAGACAATCACAAACTTCGTATACATAAATTGACGGAGAAACGACCAAACTCCCATCATTACTCGCTTAGCATGACCTGGATATTGTTTTTTAATCGTGACTATCGCCATGCGATACGAGCAACCTTCCGGAGGCAAATAGAAATCAACAATTTCAGGAAACTGTTTTTGTAGTATCGGGACAAACACCTCATTTAATGCAACCCCTAGTACGGCAGGCTCATCAGGTGGACGTCCGGTGTAAGTACTGTGGTAAATCGGTTGTTGGCGCATGGTTACATGAGTAACCGTAAAGACGTGATGACGCTCAACTTCATTGTAATAACCGGTATGGTCACCATAAGGTCCTTCATCAGCAAACTCATTAGGGTCAATATAACCTTCAAGGACAATTTCAGCACTCGCAGGGACCTCTAAGTCATTACTCACCGATTTAACCACTTCTGTTTTGCTACCGCGTAATAAACCAGCAAAAGCATATTCAGATAGCGTATCAGGCACCGGAGTAACCGCACCAAGAATCGTTGCAGGATCAGCGCCAAAAGCGACCGAAATAGGGAAAGGCTCTCCCGGATGTGTTTCCATCCAATCTCGCAGATCGAGTGCACCACCACGATGCGCTAACCAACGCATAATAACTTTATTTTTAGCAATTTTTTGTTGACGGTAAATGCCTAAGTTCTGACGTTTTTTATTGGGGCCACGAGTAATCGTTAATCCCCAAGTTAATAAAGGTGCGACATCATTAGGCCAACAACTCATGACTGGGATTTTATCTAAATCAACCTCATCACCCTGCCAGATGATTTGTTGGCATGGTGCTTTTCGTAAACGCTTAACGGGCATATTAAGTACTTGCCGGAAAACGGGCAGCTTATCTAAGGCATCTTTAAAACCACGCGGAGGCTCAGGCTCTTTAAGATAAGCGAGCAATTTACCAACCTCACGCAAATCCTGTACACTTTCTCGGCCCATCCCCATGGCAACACGTTCGGGAGTACCAAATAAATTGGTCAATACTGGCAAGTCATAGCCAATTGGATTTTCAAATAACAGCGCTGGTCCGCCCGCTCGCAGTGTACGGTCACTGATTTCGGTCATTTCATAATGAGGATCAACCGGATGAGCAACGCGTTTTAACTCACCACGCTGTTCAAGATAGTCAATAAAATCACGTAAATCCTTAAAATTCATAAGCTTTCTTGTCGTTGATTACCTTGAACTTAGTATAACAAAAAAGCGCTTTATTTCAGCGCTCTTTCCAACATCTCTTTGTCTATTTAGTTAAAATCAGCGTACAAGGTTGGATTTTTCCAAAAAAAAACACCACGCTAATAGTGTGGTGTTTTAGAGGATTTTACTTCACTTTATTGACGGCGCATCGCATCAAAGAATTCATCGTTGGTTTTGGTCATTGCCAACTTATCAATCAGGAATTCCATCGCATCAGTTTCACCCATTGGATGAACAATCTTACGTAGAATCCACATTTTTTGCAGCTCATCCGTCTTCGTGAGCAACTCTTCGCGGCGCGTACCTGAACGGTTAAAATCTATCGCTGGGAAGACGCGTTTTTCAGCAATTTTACGATTAAGGTGCAGTTCCATGTTACCTGTCCCTTTAAATTCTTCGTAAATCACTTCATCCATTTTTGAGCCTGTATCGACAAGAGCGGTAGCAATAATGGTTAAGCTGCCTCCCTCTTCAACATTACGCGCGGCACCAAAGAAACGTTTAGGACGATGCAAAGCGTTAGCGTCAACACCACCCGTTAGTACTTTACCTGATGAAGGGACAACCGTATTGTAAGCACGAGCTAAACGGGTAATGGAGTCGAGTAAGATAACGACATCTTTTTTATGCTCAACCAAACGCTTGGCTTTTTCGATTACCATATCAGCCACTTGTACGTGACGCGATGCTGGTTCATCAAAGGTAGAAGCAATCACTTCACCTTTAACAAGGCGTTGCATTTCCGTGACTTCTTCTGGGCGTTCATCAATCAGTAATACCATCAAAACACACTCAGGGTGATTGTTAGCAATACTCTGGGCAATATTTTGCAATAACATGGTCTTACCCGCTTTTGGCGGAGCAACAATCAAACCACGCTGTCCTTTACCAATCGGAGCGGCAAGATCAAGAACTCGAGCAGTAATGTCTTCCGTAGAACCATTACCACGTTCCATCACCATGCGTTCATTAGCGTGTAAAGGTGTTAAGTTTTCGAAAAGAATTTTGTTGCGGGCGTTGTCAGGTTTGTCGTGGTTAACCGTGTTCACTTTAAGCAGTGCGAAGTAACGTTCACCTTCTTTGGGTGGACGGATTTTCCCAGCAATCGAGTCACCCGTGCGCAAGTTAAAGCGACGAATTTGGCTCGGTGACACATAGATGTCGTCAGGGCCAGCCAAGTAGGAGCTGTCTGCACTGCGTAAGAAACCAAAACCGTCTTGAAGAATTTCCAAGACCCCGTCGCCAAAAATATCTTCACCGCCTTTTGCATGTGCTTTAAGGATAGCGAAGATGATGTCTTGTTTTCTTAGACGCGCGAGGTTTTCAAGGCCTAGGCTCTCACCAAGTTTCACAAGATCAGACACAGGTCTGCTCTTCAATTCTGTTAGATTCATTGTGGTGGATACTTGTTTAGTCAAAATAGGATCTATTTTCTAGTTAAGATGGATTTGGTCTCAGGATTGACCAAGAAGTGAACACTTGTTTAATTAACGTGCGATAAACTAACACTAAAAATAAGCGTAGTCTAGAAAATGTTTTTTGCAAAAGAAAACCGCACGTGAGGTGCGGTTTTACACTTTGCGCTACAGATTGGCGTCCAAAAACTCTTTCAATTGAGTTTTAGACAACGCGCCAACTTTAGTTGCTGCAACACTACCATCTTTGAATAAAAGAAGGGTAGGAATACCGCGAATACCGAACTTAGGTGGCGTTCCTGCATTGTGGTCGATATTCAATTTACCGATAGTGAGTTTGCCTTGGTACTCTTCAGCGATTTCATCAAGAATCGGGGCGATCATTTTACATGGTCCGCACCATTCTGCCCAAAAATCGACTAGAACCGGGCCTGCAGCTTTGATCACATCGTTCTCAAAACTTTCATCAGAAAGCTGCAAAATTTTATCACTCATCTTCCACTCCAATGTGTTTTTCTGAACTGATTGCATAACAACCAGTAAATTAGATGCTCTATTGGAATGTATTTACTTCCGTATTGCAAGTGTAAGCTGATATTCTATAGCAATGAAAAAGACACACATCACAGAGCAAAAGTTCGCCGACTTCGGTTTACACCCGCAAGTCATTGAAGGATTGGATAAAAAAGGGTTTGAATATTGTACCCCGATCCAAGCCTTGGCGTTGCCGGTCCTGCTCACCGGCCAAGACATTGCAGGCCAGGCCCAAACGGGCACTGGTAAAACCCTTGCGTTTCTTACTGCTACCTTCAATCACTTACTGACGACCCCTGAAGCGGAAGGACGAAAACCTAATCAGCCTCGCGCCATCATCATGGCCCCGACGCGTGAATTAGCGATTCAAATTTATAACGATGCAGAATCATTAATTGCAACTACGGGCATAAAAACTGCGCTAGCGTATGGTGGTGAAAGCTACGATAAGCAACTGGCTAAAATTCAAGAAGGCGTCGATGTATTAATCGGTACCACCGGACGTATCATCGATTTCTATAAACAAAAAGCGTTCAACCTTAACCATATTCAAGCCGTTGTGTTGGACGAAGCCGATCGGATGTTTGATTTAGGCTTTATTAAAGATATCCGTTTCTTATTCCGCCGCATGCCCGAGCCTAAAGAACGTCTCAATATGCTCTTTTCTGCCACGTTGTCTTATCGTGTTCAGGAACTGGCCTTTGAGCACATGCATAATCCAGAGCATGTGGTCGTGGAAGCGACCCAAAAAACCGGCCACCGCATTAAAGAAGAGCTGTTCTACCCTTCAAATGAACATAAAATGGCCCTTTTACAAACCATTATTGAAGAAGAATGGCCAGATAAAGCGATTGTTTTTGCCAATACTAAACATCGCTGTGAACAGGTTTGGGGAAGTTTAGCCGCTGACGGACATCGAGTGGGTCTACTGACTGGTGATGTACCCCAGAAAAAACGTGAACGTATCTTAGAACAGTTTACCCAAGGTGAATTGGACATTTTGGTCGCTACCGATGTTGCTGCTCGTGGATTGCATATTCCTTTAGTGACTCATGTTTTTAACTATGATTTACCTGACGATAGCGAAGATTATGTCCACCGTATTGGCCGAACAGGTCGAGCGGGAGAAAGTGGTTCTTCGATCAGTTTTGCCTGCGAAGAGTACGCCGTCAATCTACCTGCGATTGAAGAGTATATTGAGCACTCGATTCCGATGTCGGATTACGATCCAACCGCGCTATTGACCGATTTACCCAAGCCATTAACTCTGCGTTCTTCATCTCAGCAACGTCGGACTAACACCACAGGATCACGTTCAGGTAACCGAAAGCCACAACGTCGTCCACGTGCACCACGACCGAAAAAGGATTCGTAATTTATCTATGAGTCACCACACTTCTTCACCGCTCTATGCGGCTATCGACCTAGGTTCTAACAGCTTTCATATGTTGGTGGTTCGTCACGTCGATGGCAGTGTGCAAACCCTAGCGAAAATTAAACGCAAGGTTCGCTTAGCTGCTGGATTGGATGAACAGAATGCATTAAGTCAAGAAGCGATGCAGCGTGGCTGGGATTGTTTAAGTTTGTTTGCCGAGCGCCTACAAGATATTCCCGCACCACACATTAAGATTGTCGGTACCGCGACGCTACGCACGGCAATCAATGCTGAGCAATTCTTGCAAAAAGCAAATGCCATTTTAGGTCACCCTATCGAAGTTATTACCGGAGAAGAAGAAGCGGCAACCATTTATAAAGGTGTAGCTCATACCTCTGGGGGTATGGGTCGGCGATTAGTGGTTGATATTGGTGGTGCTAGCACAGAGTTGATTATTGGTGAAGGGTTTGAAGCTAATGCGTTAACCAGCTTAAAAATGGGCTGTGTTACGTGGTTAGAGCGATATTTTAAAGATCGCCAACTCAATACCAGTAACTTTAACAATGCCATTTATGCGGCAAAGCAAATGCTAGACCCCATATTGGATACTTATCGCCAATTGGGTTGGAATGTCTGCGTCGGAGCCAGCGGTACCGTTCAAGCGCTACAAGAGATCATGTTGGCGCAAGGGATGGATGAGATCATCACCCTCCCGAAACTCAAACGCTTGCAAAAGCAGGCGATGCTAGCGGATCACCTTGAAGAATTGGATATTGAAGGTTTAACTTTAGAACGTGCTTTAGTCTTTCCGAGCGGCTTATCGATCTTAATCGCTATTTTTGAGTCACTCAATATTGAAGCCATGACACTGGCCGGTGGCGCATTACGTGAAGGGTTAGTCTATGAGATGGTCGAGACTCTTCGTCAAGAGGACATCCGCGCTCGCACCATTCAAAGCATCCAAAAACGCTATCAGATTGACCGTCAATACGCTCAACAGGTGGCCACTCTCGCCAGTCGACTGCTTGCCCAGTGTGGCGGAGAGAGCTGGGCTCCTGAACCACAAGCGGAAATGTTATTACGCAGTGCTGCACAATTGCATGAAATTGGTTTAGCGATTGATTTTCGCAAAGGGGGCGAGCACAGCGCGTACTTGCTACAACATCTCGATTTACCCGGTTACACCCGTGCGCAAAAACAATATTTAGCCGAGCTCACCCGTCGTTACCGAGAACAACTGACCTCACTACCCGAGCAGCATGCTCTTTCTGGAACCACGGGAAAACGCTTATTACGTTTGTTGCGTTTGGCGGTGCTGCTCAGCCACCGACGTCATCCGGCCTTAGAGCCTGAAGTGCAGCTTGAGGCGCAAGGCGATAATTTAACGTTAACCATCAATCAACAGTGGTTACAAGACAATCCGCTCACTCGTAGTGAATTGGAACTGGAAGCTAACCGTCAAACCGACATTGGTTGGCCATTAACGATCAATAGCGACCAGTAGCGCGAGCACTCCGTCAACTCATCCTACCCCCGACGACTCAGGGGTAGGATGATTTATCGGCACTGATTCAATAAAGCACGCAATTTCAAAGGTTTGATTGGTTTAGCCATAAAACTAAAACCTCCAGCTTGAATGCCTTCGACAATGTCTGGGTTACGATCAGCACTGATGATCACCCCAAAAAAACAATCGCCTAACCTTAAGCGGCACTGTTGCAAAACTTCTAAGCCGGTTCGGCCATGATCGAGTCGATAGTCGGATAAAATAACATCAGGAACCCATTGCTGTTCTAATGCTTGCAAGCTTGACAACAAATCAACGGCGGTTTTTACCTCACAGCCCCAACGCTCTAATAATTGTCGCATCCCGACTAAAATATCCGGCTCATTATCAACGCATAACACTCGCAGACAGCTCAGATCAGATAACGTTTCCGTCGCTTTCAGCCTAGGCGTTGGTACAAAGATCGCTTGCGAACGAGGTAAAGTAAGCGAGAAAACGCTGCCTTTACCTGGCCAAGAACGCATGGTAATAGCATGATCTAATGCCTGAGCAATGCCTTTTGATATCGCTAAACCTAAGCCGAGACCTTGATCAGAACGAATCTGCCCACCGCGATTAAACTCTTCAAAAATTTCCTGCTGTTTATCTTCAGCAATCCCAAAACCGTTATCCCATACTTCGATACGCACCATGGTTTGACTGCGGCGCACCCCAAGTACGACTCGTCCTTGCGGACTATAGCGAAAAGCATTAGTGAGAAAATTTTGAATGACGCGACGCAGCAACTTCGGATCCGACTGAACATATAACGAAGACGGCACCATATGAAATTGTACCTGCTGCTGCTTAGCCAACGCACTAAACTCGGCCTGTAAGTTCGTTAATATGGTATGGATCGGGAAGGTACGCTGATGAATATCTAACTTACCCGACTCTAAACGTGAGATATCCAGTAAATCACCAATTAAATCTTCCGCAGCGCTAAGCGCGCTTTCGATATGATGCGCTAACCGTTGAGACTCTTGCTCTTTAGCCACTTCAGATAAAGACGATGCAAATAAACGAGCCGCATTTAATGGCTGCATTAAATCATGGCTCACCGCGGCTAAGAAACGCGATTTCGATTGTGATTCACGCTCTGCTTTTTGAGTGGCGACAACCAACTGTTGGTTTAGTTTTTCTAACTCTCGCGTCCGCTCAACCACTCGCTCTTCCAAGTGTTCGTTGGCCTCTTTTAAGTTACGTTCAGCATTACGAAATACCGTGATATCACTAAAGCTCATCACAAACCCACCACCGGGCATCGGATTGCCTTGCACTTCAATTACTCGCCCATCACTGCGCATTCTGGATGAGGTATGCCTTGAACCTTGTTGTAAATACTCGACGCGCTTTCGAACATGATCTTCAGGATCACCCGGCCCACATAATCCCTGTTGAGCATTATGACGAATAATATCGGCAATCGGCCGCCCAACTTGGATTAACCCAGCAGGAAAATGAAACAACTCTAAATAACGTTGGTTCCAAGCCACTAGCCTAAGCTGTTTATCGACTACCGCAATCCCTTGTCCGATATGCTCAATCGCGCCTTGTAGCAAACCCCGACTAAAATCATACAGCTCAGAGGCTTCATCAACGATGGTCGCCACTTCTTCCAACTGCATTTTTCGGCCCTGTAGCGCCGAAGTCAGGACTAACTTAGCCGAAGAAGCACCAAAAACCCCCGCTAGCACACGTTCTGTATGGCGAATCAATCCTGCGGGCGCTTGTTGATTAGGCATTAAACTGACGTTTTGCTGAGCCCAAAACTGAGCAAAAGCACTGCGCACCCGGGAACGTCCGACAAAACGCGCCGCAAGCATTTCTAACTCAGCCACCGTAACCCGACTTTGGTAGAGGCTCATGTTTTCATTTTCAGGCAGTGGCGTGCCAATAAATGAAGCCGCTTGTAAGCGCTCACTTAAGCTTGAGCGAGTCACTAACGATACGACAACATAACACAGCGTATTGAGTGATACGCTGAGTAGCATTCCCCAATCGACGCGACTCATTCCCAGCTCATATAACCATGAAGGCGGAGTGATCAACCATAATAAAACGTTATTTTGCGCATCCCCAGCGAGCATTTGTGTTGCGCTCATGAGAGTGATAAGCCACAAGGTGAACCCAACCGCTAACCCCACATAAACGCCTTTGCGATTGCCATCTCGCCAGTACATTCCCCCAAGCAAAGCTGGGGCAAATTGGGTAATCGCCGAAAAAGAAAGAAAGCCAATCGCAGACAGAGAAGGAATGCTATCGAGGGCAAGATAAAATCCCCACGCGCCCAATAGCAATAATAAAATCAGGGTGCGACGAATAATCACCAATAAACCAGAGAAATGACGGTGGTTACGATGTGTTAAGCGCATGCGGCGTAACAACAGAGGCATAACAAGATCATTCGAAACCATGATCGCCAACGCTATCGTCGATACAATCACCATCCCCGACGCAGCCGAAGTACCGCCTAAAAAAGCCAATAAGGCAATCTGCTCAGCCCCGACGTGCATAGGAATACTCAGCACTAACGTATCGGCAGGAGCATTAGGTAGTAGCGCTTGACCAACCCAAGCTATCGGTAAAACAAATAGCCCCATCAACATTAAATACAGAGGAAAAAGCCAGCGGGCGGTGTGCAAATCTTGCGGTCGCTCATTTTCTACCACCATGGTATGAAATTGGCGTGGTAGGCAGACAATCGCCAGCATGGTTAACAGAGTATGGACCAATAATGTCGGCCAATTAGGGGCTTGATACGTTTGCTCGGCAATCGCCAACACGTCGATGGTGTGATCCGAAAAAATCACATAACCAACAAACAAGCCCACCGCCAAAAAGGCCACCAATTTTACTATCGATTCAAACGCAATGGCCATCATCATGCCACGATGATGCTCGGTATTATCAATATGGCGCGTACCAAACAACATGGTAAATAACGCCAACGCCAAAACCACAAACCAAGAAATATGGTCATCTTGATAGCCAAATTGAGCGTACAAATCCGGAGCAACCACATTCAGTCCCATGGTGATGCCACGTAACTGCAAAGCGATATAAGGCAATATTCCGGCAACCGCGATTAAGGTCACCGTGACGGCTAACCCTTGCGACTTGCCGTAACGTGCACCGATAAAATCGGCAATCGAGGTAATGTGCTCACGTTTAGCAATCAAGATCAGCCGTGCTAATACCCGCCAACCAAAAATAAACACCAGCATCGGTGCTAGATAGATAGGTAAAAAAGACCAAGGATTGGCACTGGCTTGACCGACCGTGCCATAAAAGGTCCATGACGTGCAATACACCGCAATCGATAGGCTGTAAATCCAGGGCCGCCAGTGCGCTAACCAGCGCGTTTGTCTATCGCCATACCACGCAATCAAAAAGAGTACGCCTAAATACATCAGCGAAACTGGGATTACGATCCATCCATGCATTAGGAATCCTTTTTTCTGCGCCTAAAATAACCTCTCCTTAAGGAGAGGTTATTTAACAAAGGATTCGCTCACAACTCAATCACTGAGCATCAATTCTGTGCTTCAGGCTCAGCTTTAACCGCTTGTCCATCTTGTATAACTGAACTCGGTAACTCAACCTTAATCAATAGTGCTAGCCCACCCATTGCTGCCATGACCCAAAACACTCCCGCACCAAAGTGATCGTATCCCCAGCCACTGAGCGTGGTTAGCAACGCAATAACCGCACCAAGAGGAATAGCGTTATACAGCGCTTGTAAAGCCACCATTTTATTTTGAGGCGAATGCTGAATATATTGAATCGCGGCAATATGCGCCATCGCAAACGTGACGCCATGCAGCAGTTGAATCGCGACTAACGCGATGATCGCCGTTGTCGAAGCGGTCAGTCCCCAACGCAACATGACCCCTAGGGCGGCCACCACGAACAACGCTCGTAGACTCCATCCGGCAAATAAACGCTTACTTAAGGCGAACACCAGAACCTCAGCGACCACCCCCAAGCTCCATAAATAGCCGATGATCGCTTCCGAGTGCCCAGCTTGCTTCCAGTGAATCGCACTAAAACTGTAGTAAGCGGCGTGACTGCCTTGAATCAAAGCCATCAATAACAAAAACTTAATCACAGGTAATTCACGCAGTAACTGCGTTAATTTAGGGCGCACAGCGTGAGCGTGACTTTCAGTGACAGGCATCACCTGCGGGTTACGCAGACTGAACAGCAAAGTGATTGCCGCACCAAATAAGGCGGTATAGAGGATCATGCTACTGCCGTATAACGCCACCAAATAGCCAACCACTGTCGACCCGGCAATAAAAGCCACCGATCCCCATAAACGAGAACGACCGTAATCAAGTAATTGATGTTTCGCGTAAAAATTAGCCATCGCATCAGAAAGCGGAACAATCGGTCCACAACAGAGGTTAAATAACACCGTTGCCAAGGCCATTAGCCAAAAACTGCCGCCAGTAAAAAAGTGAAACGCGATAAATAATAACGCCGCTAAACTGAGCCAACGTAAAGCAGGTAACAAATGTTCGACTTTATGGATCCGTGGTGTAAACAGTAAATTCGCCACACAGCGGGTTGCAAAACCAATCCCAACTAATACGCCAATATCCGTCGCCGACACACCTTGATCGGCAAACCACAATGACCAAAACGGTAAATAAACCCCGTAAGCAAAAAAGAAACCAATAAAGTATTGGGATATCCACCCAAAAGGGGAAGGGTTCAACATAACAGATCCTAAATAATTCATCGCCCAAAGCGCAGGGTCCCTGCCAACGCGTCACTCGCCGCTAACCGCACTGAACATCACCCACAGAGAAAGCACATCGGACACCGATAATAACCGGCGATTATGCAATAAGTCCCTAAAACTAAAAAGGGATCTTTCATCGCCTTGTCGATTTCCCTGTTGTTTGACGAACGCTAAGCGGTCAATGATTAGGGTCTGTTTATCTTTCGAGCTGATTTTTGCAGCAGTTTGTGACTTCTTTATACAAGGCAGAGGCTTTGATATGTAGTTACTCTACCTGAGAAGCCGATAACGCCCTAGAAAGGAGCCACAAACGCTGCCCGAAGGGTTCGGCTAAAACACTTTTATCTCGAACAAAATTTAACCGCGAAAGATAAACAGACCCTAGAATCTCAGAGGAGAAAAACAGATAACTGTCGATAGTCCATCGATTGTCGCCAATTCGATTGCACCAACATTAGACCAAAGTCGTCTGGAGAGCTTGAGAAAAGCAGCCACACTTATCGATAAGTGCGGCGGATTGATTCGCGTCGTAAAACAGACAGAGCAAAGAGCAAGCATCCCACTTATCAAGGTGAGTTAACTATGCCGGACAAATTTAACATGCTCTCGCCTCCCTTTAGCAGCTTAACCGAGGCCCAACAACAGCGATTGCGCGCCGCTTTAGATATTGCTTACTATCGTGAGCACGACGTGTTGATCCAACAGGGACAAGCGTGTCATCAACTGTGGATTCTGATCAAAGGCACGGTAGAAGAGCGTTCTGTGGACGGTAAAATGCTCTATGCTCACTACACTAATGAAGATATGTTTGACGTGCGAGCTCTGTTTGAAACCTCCGCCAAGCATCAATACGTCGCACTAGAAGACACCTTAAGTTATTTGCTACCCAAAAAAGTTTTTCTGACTCTGTGCCGTGAAAATCGCCAATTTTCGGCGTATTTCGAAACCAACTTGGCCAAGCGTCAAGAGCTGATTGAAGTCGCCCAGCAGCAGAAAAATCTGGCTGAGTTTATTCTGACCAAAATAGAACCTGAGCTCTACCTTGCGCCAACGTTGGTCAAACCCGATCAGACCTTAGCTGAAGTCACTCAAGAGATGAAAAGTCGCCGCGTGGATGCGGCCTTAGTCGAATGGCCTATCGGTGATCGACGCGCAGACTCCTCAGATACTCCCCCCTATGGCATCGTTACCCGCAGTAATCTTTTACATGCAATTATGTTAGAAGGTCATACACAACAGACTGAAGTCGGCGAGATAGCCACCTCTCCCATCCTGCATATCCAACAAGGCGATTTCCTGTTTAACGCAATGATCAGCATGACGAGGCACAAGGTCAAACGCTTGGTGGTCTGTGAAGGACGTAAAGCCGTGGGTATTTTATCGATGGTCCAAATCTTAAGTGCTTTTTCGACTCACTCCCACGTTTTAACGCTCACCATTGCTCGCGCCACGAGCATTGATGAGTTGGCTTTTGCGGCGAACAAGCAGCAGCAACTGGTCGAAAGCCTACTCAACCGAGGAATAAGAACGCGCTTTATCATGGAACTGATCGCGGCAGTTAATGAGCAGATCATCGAAAAAGCCTTCCAACTGATCGTACCCAGTGAAGCGCAACAGCAGTGCTGCTTTGTGGTCTTAGGCTCAGAAGGGCGCGGTGAGCAGATCCTCAAAACCGATCAAGACAATGCATTAATCATCGCCGATGAAGCTCAATGGTCTCACTCTACACCATGGCTAGAAACGCTCACCCACACTTTAGTCCAGCTTGGCTACCCACTGTGTCCGGGTAAAGTCATGGTCAATAATCCTCACTGGGTACAATCACAAACCGATTGGCAAACGACCATCAGCCATTGGATTCAGACAAGGCGACCCGAGCACATGCTCAACCTCGCTATCTTTGCTGATGCCTACCCAGTAGCAGGAAATAAAGCCTTACTCGCACCAGTAAAACACCATTTACAGACCCGCATCTACGGGCAATATGCGGTATTGGCTGAGTTTACTCGTCCAGCACTGAATTTTTCGCTACCCCTGACCTTATTTGGCCACCTTAAATCGAGTAAATCCGGCCTGGACATTAAGAAAGGGGGGATTTTTCCTATTGTTCATGGCGTGCGGGCGCTAAGTCTTGAATATCAGATCAGCAGCACGAATACCTTTCAACGCATTGAAGCACTGCAGGCACAACAGGCATTAGAAAAACAGACCGCTGATAACCTAAGAGAAGCGTTAAAGCTGTTTTTAAAATTGCGCCTAGCGCAACAAATCACTAACCAACATCACGCCAATCATATTCAGCTTGGTCAGCTCGATCGCACTGAAAGAGACTTACTGCGTCACAGCCTGCATGTCGTGAAAAAGTTTAAGCAATGGTTGAGTTATCATTACCAAATTAGGGAGTAACGCTAATGAACTGGCTGGCGAGATATTATTGGCACCACAAATTAGCGGGGTCACCTTATCAAGATCTGTTTACCGCGCCCCTCAAAACCGAACTGATCTCTTTAGACTGTGAAACCACCAGCCTTGATCCACAACGTGCCGAGCTAGTCAGTATTGCCGCAACAAAAATCATCGACAATCGAATTCTTACCAGCCAAGCTTTCCATATTCGTCTCGCCGCTCCAACGTCCTTAGATTCGGGTTCGGTGCGCATTCATCAGTTACGTCATCAAGATCTCGCTAATGGTTTGTCGGAGCAGCAAGCCTTACAACAGTTGCTCGCGTTTATCGGTAATCGTCCATTGGTCGGTTATCACATTCGTTATGATAAAACGATTCTTGATATCGCCTGTCGTAAACAACTGGGCTTCCCACTACCTAATCCATTAATCGAAGTCAGCCAGCTTTATCATCAACAGTTGGAAAAACAGTTACCCAATGCCTACTTTGATCTAAGCCTTGCAGCGATTTGCCATCATCTAGACTTGCCAATGCAAGACAAGCACGATGCCTTGCAAGATGCGATTACCGCTGCATTAGTTTTTGTGCGCCTCAGTAAAGGCGGATTACCGAAGCTAAAAAGCCCTTATCAGCACAGCCCAGCTCTTAGCTAATCGAGGCCTCATCCTAAAGTCTAATTGTGTAAATCTTGCTGGTGACTAACAGTTAAAGGCATAAAAAGCTTCCCATTAATGATGTTCAACCAGCCAGTTAAAGCGCTTTGATCAAACGACAGCACGGATCCTCAAGTTGGTCTCAGAGCACAAGGGAATTTACCGCTTACACAAGGAGAGTTAGTCATGAGTGATGCCCATATTTATCCGGTCAAAGAGAGTGTCAAAGCGTGTACCCATGCCGACAACGACACTTATCTCGCGATGTATCAACAATCGGTTACCGATCCGGAAGGATTCTGGCGTGAACATGGCAAAATTGTTGATTGGATAAAACCCTTCAGCGTAGTGAAAAACACCTCGTTTGATACCGGACACGTTGACATTCGTTGGTTTGAAGATGGCACCTTGAATGTCTCGGCAAACTGCCTTGACCGTCATTTAGCAGAGCGTGGCGATCAGGTTGCCATTATTTGGGAAGGCGACGATCCCGCGAATGATACCACTCTGACTTATCGTCAGCTCCATCAACAAGTTTGCCGATTTGCTAACGTATTAAAAGCTCAAGGAGTACGTAAAGGCGATGTGGTGTGTTTATACATGCCCATGGTACCGGAAGCGGCTGTGGCGATGTTAGCCTGTACCCGAATTGGGGCCGTACATACTGTCGTTTTTGGCGGATTTTCGCCGGAAGCCCTCTCTGGACGGATCATCGACTCCGATGCCACCTTAGTGATCACCGCCGACGAAGGCGTGCGAGCTGGCCGCGCTGTCCCCTTGAAGAAAAACGTCGATGAAGCGCTGACTCATCCTGAGATTAAAACCATTAATAAGGTGATTGTTTTTCAACGCACCGGCGGTCAAGTCGACTGGCACGAACATCGAGATGTCTGGTGGCATGAAGCCATGGCTAGCGTCTCTGAACACTGCCCAGCCGAAGAGATGAAAGCCGAGGATCCACTGTTTATTCTCTATACGTCAGGCTCGACAGGAAAACCAAAAGGTGTATTGCATACCACTGGTGGCTATTTGGTGTATGCGGCGATGACCTTTAAATACATCTTTGATTATCAGCCCCAAGAAACTTTCTGGTGCACCGCCGATGTGGGTTGGATAACTGGCCACACTTATCTCCTCTATGGTCCATTAGCCAATGGTGCCAAAACCCTTTTATTTGAGGGTGTGCCAAATTATCCCGACACTAACCGTATGAGCCAAGTGGTCGATAAACACCAAGTCAATATCCTTTATACTGCACCAACCGCGATTCGGGCTTTGATGGCCAAAGGTGATGAGGCCATTAAAGGGACGCACCGTAGCAGCTTACGCATCATGGGCTCGGTGGGTGAACCGATTAACCCCGAAGCTTGGCAGTGGTATTACAAAACGATTGGTAACGAGCAATCTCCGATTGTCGATACTTGGTGGCAAACGGAAACAGGCGGCATTCTGATCAGTCCTCTACCTGGCGCGACCGCTTTAAAACCGGGTTCAGCTACACGTCCCTTCTTTGGTGTTCAACCCGCATTAGTCGACAATATGGGTAACCTTATCGAGGGCGCAAGTGAAGGTAACTTAGTGATCCTCGATTCATGGCCTGGGCAAATGCGCACCGTCTACGGCGATCATGAACGCTTTGAACAAACCTACTTCTCTACTTTCCAAGGTATGTACTTTACTAGCGATGGCGCACGTCGTGATGAAGATGGCTATTACTGGATAACCGGACGAGTCGATGATGTCTTAAACGTATCTGGCCACCGAATGGGTACCGCAGAGATCGAATCGGCCCTAGTTGCGTTTGATAAAATTGCCGAAGCGGCGATTGTGGGCATCCCACACGATATTAAAGGGCAAGCGATCTACGCTTACATTACCCTTAATCATGGCGTCTACCCTAGCGCTGAGCTACACAAAGAAGTCAAAGATTGGGTGCGTAAAGAGATTGGCCCTATCGCCACACCAGATGTACTGCATTGGACCGACTCGCTGCCGAAAACTCGCTCAGGTAAAATCATGCGCCGTATTTTACGTAAAATTGCCACTGGAGATACTAGCAACTTAGGCGATACCTCAACGCTTGCCGATCCAAGCGTGGTCGATAAGTTGATTGCTGAACAAGCGCAGCTTTAGGTTCTAGGTTCAAGGTCCTAGGTCCTAGGTTCTTTGGCTCTTTAGGTTTGGAGTTTTGGGTTCTGGTGTTGTTTTTCCCCTAGGATCTAGGACCTGCTTTTCCTAGGACCTGCTCTTCCCTAGAACCTTGATCTTAATCTTTTTTTCCTAGGACCTAGTTCTTGATTTCCCTAGAACCTGCCTTTCCTAGACCCAGCCCTTTCCAAAGTTCTAAATTCCAGTCTCAGCCAGCAATAGTCGTTCAAAAAAACACCCGCCATAGTCATTAGACCAGTAAATTGCTGCCATTTGCGACGAATTAGCTATAATCGTGGTCAATTTCATAAAAACAGCGAACTTTTGACAAAAAAAGTAGGTCGAAAGTGCCATAATATGAAATTATCAGGTTACATCTCACGATAGAGGACGATAGCTACATAATGACCGCGAGATTACGCATTCTTGTCCTTAATGGTCCAAACTTAAACCTGCTGGGTTTACGTGAACCGGAACATTACGGCGCACAAACACTCAACCAGATCATCGATAAGTTGCGCCAACAAGCAGCACAGGCCGATGTAGCGTTAGATCACCTGCAATCGAACCGTGAGTATGAATTGATTGAAGCGATTCACCAAGCGCACAATAAGGTGGATTTCATCATTATCAATCCAGCCGCTTTTACCCATACCAGCGTGGCACTCCGTGATGCTTTACTGGGTGTCGCTATACCATTTATCGAAGTGCATCTCTCTAACGTGCATGCACGCGAACCGTTTCGTCATCATTCCTATTTGTCTGATAAGGCACAAGGCGTGATCTGTGGTCTAGGTGCACAAGGCTATGAATTTGCTCTGTTGGCAGCGATTCACGCACTGCAAACAAAGTAACGCACAACATTCTACAGTCCTAATAGGGCTGTCTTACTCACAAGATAAAAGAGAAAGAACCAATGGATATTCGCAAAATAAAGAAATTGATTGAATTAGTGGAAGAGTCTGGCATTTCTGAGTTAGAAATCTCTGAAGGCGAAGAGTCTGTACGCATCAGCCGTCATAGCCCAGCTCCAACCACTCAAGTTCATTATGCTGCAGCACCGGCTGCTCCTGTCGCTGCACCCGTAGCGGCTCCCGTTGCAACGGCTGAAGCCGCTCCTGTCGCCAAAGTGCCAACGGGTCATCAAGTATTGTCACCTATGGTTGGTACCTTCTACCGCTCACCAAGCCCAGAGTCAAAAAGCTTTATTGAAGTCGGCCAAAGTGTTTCCGCTGGTGATACCTTGTGTATCGTTGAAGCGATGAAAATGATGAACCAAATCGAAGCAGATAAATCTGGCGTCGTTACCGCAATTCTTGTCGAAGATGGTCAACCCGTTGAATTTGATCAGCCTCTTGTCGTCATCGAATAATCGAGGCCAATGGTTATGCTAGATAAATTAGTTATCGCGAACCGAGGCGAAATTGCGCTTCGTATTCTTCGCGCTTGTAAAGAATTAGGGATTAAAACGGTCGCGGTTCACTCCACCGCAGACCGTGACCTAAAACACGTTCTCCTCGCGGATGAAACGGTCTGTATCGGCCCAGCAAAAGGCATCGATAGCTACCTCAATATCCCACGCATTATTTCTGCCGCAGAAGTGACGGGGGCGGTTGCCATTCATCCCGGTTACGGATTTCTGTCTGAAAACGCCGACTTTGCTGAGCAAGTCGAGCGCAGTGGCTTTATCTTTGTCGGCCCAAGAGCAGAAACCATCCGCTTAATGGGTGATAAAGTATCAGCCATTAACGCCATGAAAAAAGCCGGCGTACCTTGCGTACCTGGCTCGGATGGTCCTCTCGATGGTGACGAAGCAAAAAATAAAGCCCACGCGAAACGCATCGGCTATCCCGTGATCATCAAAGCCTCTGGCGGCGGCGGCGGTCGAGGCATGCGCGTGGTACGCTCAGAAGCCGAGTTGATCACCGCGATCAACATGACTCGTGCAGAAGCCAAAGGTGCCTTTAATAATGACATGGTTTATATGGAAAAATTCCTCGAAAACCCACGTCATATTGAGGTTCAAGTACTGGCCGATGGTCAAGGTAATGCGATTCATCTTGGTGAACGCGATTGCTCAATGCAACGTCGTCACCAAAAAGTGGTCGAAGAAGCGCCAGCACCGGGCATCAATGAAGAAGTACGTAAGTACATTGGTGAACGCTGTACGCGTGCTTGTATTGAAATTGGCTATCGCGGCGCTGGTACTTTTGAGTTTCTGTATGAAAACGGCGAGTTCTACTTCATTGAAATGAACACCCGAATTCAGGTTGAACATCCCGTAACCGAAATGATCACTGGGGTTGATTTGATCAAAGAGCAATTACGTATTGCCGCTGGCCAACCACTCTCCTTTACGCAAGACGATATTAAGATCCGCGGCCATGCCGTCGAATGTCGTATTAACGCTGAAGATCCGGAGCGATTCTTACCTTCTCCGGGCACGATCACTCGTTTCCATTCTCCAGGTGGCATGGGCGTTCGTTGGGAATCACACATTTACGCAGGTTATACCGTACCGCCTTACTACGATTCGATGGTCGGCAAACTGATCACCTATGGTGAAAACCGTAATGTCGCGCTAGCCCGCATGCGTAATGCGCTCGATGAAATGATTATTGAAGGGATTAAAACCAATATTCCTTTGCAAGAAATCATTATGAATGACGAAAACTTCCAAAATGGTGGCACCAACATCCACTATCTCGAGAAGAAACTCGGTATGAAATAATAGCCTCGCGCCTCAATTGCTATCATGCCCACTTCGGTGGGCATTTTTTTTGCAGGCTACCACCCTCTTATCTCCCCTCGTAGGATGCTCATCAGTCCCGTCCTTTCCGTCGAGATAACTTCAGGTAGGAAGCGAGCCGACAAACCTGCTAAACTCTGCGCCAATAACCGCGAATAAAAGAGAGCCCATGCCATGCCTTGGATTCAAATCAAACTGAATGCTACTAATGAAAATGCTGAAGCGATCAGCGATATGTTAATGGAAGAGACCGGTGCCTTATCGGTAACCTTACTCGATGCAAAAGATACCCCTGTCTTTGAACCGCTACCGGGTGAGACTCGTTTGTGGGGCGATACTGACCTATTAGCCTTGTATGATGCCGAAGTCGATACTCCAAGTATCCTTGCTCAAATCCGTGACAGCCAACTCCTTGCCGACAACTTCTCGTACAAAATCGAGCAAATAGAAGACAAAGATTGGGAGCGGGAATGGATGGATAATTTCCATCCGATGAAGTTTGGTGAACGGTTATGGATCTGCCCAAGCTGGCGCGACATCCCCGATCCTAACGCCGTCAATGTGCTACTTGACCCAGGCTTAGCGTTTGGTACCGGTACACACCCAACAACCGCACTGTGCTTACAATGGCTTGATTCACTCGATCTGAGCGGAAAAACCGTGATCGACTTTGGCTGTGGCTCCGGTATTCTTGCGATTGCTGCGATTAAACTCGGTGCCGCGAAAGTGATCGGTATTGATATCGATCCGCAAGCACTGCAAGCATCCAGAGACAATGCTGAGCGCAATGGCGTCGCCGATAAAATTGAGGTTTACCTACCGCAAAATCAACCAGAGAATTTAGTCGCTGATGTCCTCGTTGCCAATATTTTAGCGGGCCCATTACGTGAGCTTTCTGCGGTAATTAAAAGCTTAATTAAACCAGGTGGTCTGTTGGCAATGTCTGGTGTGCTGAACACACAAGCCGAAGACGTGGCGACCTATTATCGTGATCAATTAGACATAGACCCAATTATTGAGCAAGAAGAGTGGTGTCGGATCACTGGCCGCAAGCAAGATTAATGAAGAGTTTATCAGTTAATTGATTGAAATATGGGCAATTTACAAAAACAATTGCCCAATGCTCAAATATTAGTCTTTTCACACCGTAAAAAAATGCGTAAAATGCGCGCCCTTACTGGTATGAAGCTGTGAAGACGTTTTGAAAATCGGAAATCATCAACTTAACAATAACCTCATCGTGGCTCCGATGGCTGGAGTCACCGATAGGCCGTTTCGTGAGTTGTGTCTCCGTTATGGTGCAGGAATGGCCGTCAGCGAAATGATGTCCTCCAATCCCGCACTATGGAAAACCGATAAATCGAAAAACCGCATGGTGCATCAAGGCGAATCGGGCATTCGCTCAGTACAAATTGCAGGTAGCGATCCACAGCAGATGGCAGAAGCAGCACAGTTCAGTGTTGAAAACGGTGCGCAAATCATCGATATCAATATGGGCTGTCCTGCAAAAAAAGTGAATAAAAAGCTCGCGGGTTCTGCATTACTCCGTTATCCGGATGTGGTTGAACACATTCTTAAAGCGGTCGTCGATGCAGTCAAGGTTCCTGTCACCCTCAAAACCCGAACGGGCTGGGACACAGACAATAAAAACTGTGTTTATATCGCTCAATTAGCCGAAAACTGCGGCATACAGGCGTTTGCGCTTCATGGGCGAACTCGTACTTGTATGTACAAAGGAGAGGCAGAATACGACAGTATTAAAGCCGTTAAACAGGCGATCAGCATTCCTGTCATCGCGAACGGAGACATTGATTCTCCGCAAAAAGCGAAACAGGTGCTGGATTATACCGGTGCTGACGCTTTAATGATTGGTCGACCTGCCCAAGGTCGTCCATGGATTTTTCAGGAAATCCAACACTATTTGGAAAGCGGTACCACCATGCCTGAACTTCCGGCTCAGGAAGTAAAAGACATTTTGCTTGGTCATGTGCACGCTCTCCATCAGTTTTATGGTGAGTATTTAGGTCCTAGAATTGTGCGTAAGCATGTAGGCTGGTACCTAAAAGAACATGAACAAGCCAGTGAGTTTCGCCGTATCTTCAATGCCCTTGAAGCAGCTCCGCTGCAGATAGAAGCACTTGAAGGTTATTTTGATAACGTTGCATCATAATTAAGAGAAGAGCTAGACCGAATATGTTCGAACAAAATCTGACTTCAGAAGCTTTAACCGTAACTACCGTAACTTCACAAGATCAAATCACGCAAAAACCATTGCGCGACTCCGTTAAAGCGTCTCTTAAAAACTACCTTGCCCAGTTAAATGGTCAGGAAGTGACTGAACTCTACGAATTAGTTCTAGCCGAAGTTGAACAGCCACTATTAGACATCATCATGCAATACACTCGCGGTAACCAAACTCGCGCAGCAACCATGATGGGTATCAACCGCGGCACTCTTCGTAAGAAACTGAAAAAATACGGCATGAATTAATTTCAGCATCAGGCTACAAAATTCATCAAGGCTTACCACGGTAAGCCTTTTTTATTGATTCTTCACTTGCTCTGATAAGATAAATATTGTTATAACAATCCCTTATCTATATAACTGAAAAGCATGCCAAGAACTGGCGATGCCCGATGATACAGCCGAGTCAACCTCAGGAGATCACCCATGAAATTACAGCAACTGCGCTACATCCGAGAGATACAGCGCAATGGCTATAATATCTCGTTAACCTCAGAAAAACTGTTTACCTCACAGCCGGGGATCAGTAAACAGGTGGCATTACTTGAGGGAGAGCTCGGCGTACAAATTTTTGAGCGACAAGGTAAGCATCTGTCTGGTGCCACCGAAATTGGTCAACAAATCATTCAAGAAGCGAGCAAAATGCTCGAAATTGAAGAGAAAATCAAAGCCATTTCGGCCAGCGTTACCGCACCCGATCGCGGAAGAATGAACATTCATACCACCAACGCTATCGCGAAATTTTTACTGCCCGAAACCGTGCGCTACTTTATGAATAAATACCCTAAAGTCTCGCTGCACATGGGCACCATCGAACCTGATAGCCGTGGTAATACCCTACCAACAGGCCCGTATGACTTCTCTGTCGTTGCCCAAGAAATTGACGAGCAAGCTGATTTAACCGTGCTACCCGCCTATAAATGGTCACTGAGTTTAATTTTGCCACTCAACCACCCTTTGGCTGACGTCGAAAACATCACTCTTGAGCAACTGGCTCAAGAAAAATTAATCAGCTACGAATTAAAATCAACCGGTCGCATGGCCATCGATGACGCATTTACTCAACGTGGGCTGACTCCGACGTATATCGTTACCGCCATGGATGCCGAAGTGATCAAAGAGTACGTCAGGCTGGGCGTAGGAGTGGGGCTTATCGCCTCTGTTGCTACCCACACGATGAGCGATAGTATTGTCGTTCGCTCTCTCGAAGGCTTAGTACCAGACTGCTATGCTTGGTTGTGCTACAGCAAAAACCTGTTTTTACAGCAATACATGTATGATTTTATTGCTAAATTCGCCCCTCACTTGACTCGAACAATGATCGAGCAAACCGCTCACCTTTCCAAAGCGGAGCTGACCAAATGGTTTGAAGATATGAATCTGATGACCTACCGCTAATGTTTCTCTGAGTCACGCAGCTTGGTGGTGTCGGCGCAAGATGCCACCATTGCCGCTTGATCATCACTCCCTCCTTGTCATTCATACACCGATCGTATTAATTAAGCCTCAAAGATAAATTAACACTTGAAATGTAAATAATAACAATTACTATTCACAACCTTGTTATTAACCCGTTGATCATTACTCTTACACTACGTCGATAACTCATGACGTTAATACTTAGGCGAGTCAATAATCCTCACTCGTCGTCGATGACGTGGGTAAGAGATAAACAACTTTTTAGTCAGTACTTATATGCACCTTATCTCTCATTATCTTCGCCCAAGCTTGCTGTGCCTGGCGATTGTCGCAACCTTCACGCAAGCGGACACTCAACCTGAAACCATAACGATTACCAGTCAAAGTAGTCAACATCCAATCGTATCAACGGCGACGCGTACCGAAACCCCCGCTAAGTTGATACCACAGACCATCAATAGTATATCTGCCGAGCAACTCACCGCCTTTGCACCAGCCTCGTTAAGTACCGCACTGGTTGGTACTCCTGGTATTGATGCGGTCAACGATACTCGTTTTGATAGCGTAATGATTCGCGGCTTTGGCGCCAGTAACGATTTTTATCTCGATGGTTTTCGTGATGATATGCAATACACCCGAGATTTAGGCAACATTGAAAGTGTGGAAATTCTGAAAGGGCCAGCGGCGGTACTCTATGGTCGAGGCAGTAGTGGCGGTATCATCAATCGGGTCAGTAAAACACCCCACAAAGGCCAAAAATCCAGTATTCATGCTCGGATCGGTAGCCATGATTATCAACGCTTAGCCGTCGATTTAAACGGTGAGTGGCATGATGATGTACAAGTGCGTTTAAACATGGCGCAAGAGGATAACAACAGCTTTCGTGATGGCGTCAACAGCAAACGCACGCTCTTTGCTCCTTCGTTGGATTGGACCATTAACGACGATCTTAACTGGTTAATTCAATATGAGCGCAACGCTCATGACCGAACGCCAGATCGCGGCATTCCTAGTGTTAATGGTCGCCCAGCAGAGGTCGCTAACCGTGCCGTATACAGTGATACCTCACGTGACTTTATTAACGACGTTAGTGAAGCGACTCGTTCACGTTTAACCTGGCAGATCAACGATAGTTGGCAACTGCGCCAGCAACTCAGTTACATCAAGCTCGATAGTGAATTTGATAACACCTATGTCGTGCAAGTCAAAGGCGATCAAGTGGTGAGAAACCGCTGGCAACAATTTCTCAAGGCGAACACTTTAACCAACCAACTCGAAATGGAAGGCCAATTTACGACAGGGCCAATCCGTCACCGTCTATTAACAGGTATTGAGCACAGTTGGCAAGAACGCACACCGACACTCTATCGTAATAAGCAATCCATCCCCGCTGGCGATCTCTACCAACCGGATCAATTGCCCACTTACCAAGGAGAGATGGCCTTATCGAGTGATGCTAAGCACAAGGTTCGTACCAGTGGCGTGTATGTGCAAGATCAGCTCAGTATCAACGATTGGCACCTATTAATGGGCCTGCGCTACGATGAGTTTTACGTCAATACACAACGTATTGATACCAACAAACAAGAGACCCAAACCTCTTATACACTCAGCCCTCGCTTAGGTTTGGTGTGGAATCCCGTCACCGATCACGCCCTGTACGTCTCTTACAGTAAAACCTTCTCACCGGTTGGCGGCGGATTGATTGGTATTACTCCGGGTAACCCAGCCAATGAACTCGATCCCGAGAACAGTCGCTTGTATGAAACGGGAGTAAAAAGTGATTGGCTCAATGGCCGAATCGCCACCACGTTATCGGTATATCGTTTAGAAATGTACAATCGCCGCATGAAAGATCCACTCGATCCTGAAGTGACCATCCTCACTGGTTTACAACGCACTGATGGCGTCGAGTTAGACATCAAAGCTTATCTTAACGACCACTGGTCACTGCGCGGCGGGATCGGCTGGCAAGATGCCAAAATCATCAAATCAGAGGCCAATACCCAAGGCAATCGCCCAAGTGCGGTATCCAAACTTAATGGGCAGCTTTTCCTTGCTTACCAACATGGGCAAGGTTGGTTTGGTGAAACCGGCATAACGGCAGTAGGCGATCGTTTTGCCGACACCAATAACACCACCACGTTGCCCGGTTACGCCCGCCTTGACGCGCGCATCGGTTATCAATGGCAAGATTGGAAAACGCAGTTGAGTGTCGAAAACCTATTGGATAAGGACTATTACGTCAGTGCCACCGGAGCCACGCAAATCATGCCCGGCGCACCACGTCAGTTTTACTTAAGTGCTCAATACTCTTTTTAACCATCTGAAATAGCGCACTAACTCTGCCCCTCTTTCCTCGACTGCACGGTTTAGCGTGCAATCGAGGAAACCTCAAAAGTCATTACATCATCATAAAACGGTTATGGATAAAGCTGGGGAAGAGCACTAAAAGTGTTTATGATAAACTCTCCAACCACCACTATTGAGGCAAAGAGAGTGAAGATCATTGCGGTAACGGCGTGCCCCACAGGGATAGCTCACACTTATATGGCGGCGGAAGCACTGCGTAAAGAAGCCACGAAACGCAACATCACCATCAAAATCGAAACCCAAGGCGCAATGGGCATTGAAAATCCGCTCACCCTTCATGACATCATGCATGCCGATCGTCGACTGATCGTCTCTGATATTGAGATAGATGAAAAAGAACGCTTCAAAGGCTGCGAAACCCTGACATTTTCAATTGAAGAAGTGCTGACCAATGTGCAACTTGTTATCGATCGGTGTTTAAAGTCTTAATGATGGTCAGTCGGATTAGTTTTATCCTTGAGGGAAATGGCTTTACAGCTTGGCAGCTCCATCAAATCAAGCAATTAACGAGTTACTTTCGCTCGATGTTTGTTTTATACAATATTACTCGCGATCAACAAGCAACGCTGAGTGATACTCTTCATGTATTAAGTATTGGCAGTTGTCGACATGATGTTTGCCAAATTGCGATTGAAGGGCTAGATGCCGAACTGGCTTGCATGGTGCTCACGGAATATCTACGCCAACATACAACGCTCTTTGCTAGCTCACATACCAAAAACGCATCGGCAGAAGCCATCTTGGCCAACCACTCAACGTTTAGTTTACCCTTTACCATACAATGGCACAGCTTATTAAAGGCTGAATTCGCTAATCAAAAAGACTGCTTACACTATATTGCCCAGCAAGCCAATTCTGCTGATGAGTCAGCGTTAATCCGTCAGCTCCTTGCCAGAGAAGCGATTGCCGCCACAACACTACCGCCGAGTATTTCGCTACCTCATGTTATTAGTGAACACATATCAACACCTTATCTTTGTGTACTCACGTTAGATCAAGCGATTAATTGGGGGAGTACACAGGCAGAGACCCGATTCATTATTGGTTTAATTTTACCAAAGCGGAATCCCATCAAAAAAGAAGAAATCATGGCCGCCACTCGATTAACACGCTGGCTGATTGAGAGCCACCACCAACAATTGCTTTTTCAGCAACCCAACGAAGCCCATTTAAAAGGTCTTTTGTTACATATCATGGCTCATTGAATACGCGCCCGATATTGAGATGGCGTCATCCCTGTACGCTCTTTAAAGACACGGAAAAAATAGTTCACATCTTGAAAGCCACACCGAGTGGCCACTTCATGCAGACGAAAATGATATTTTTTAAGCATAAATTTCGCGCGTTCCATGCGTACCCAAGTCAAATAATCCACTAACGTCATATGCCCCTGCTGTCGAAAAAGGCGCGATAAATGGTTGGGGGAAATATTAAACCGTTGCGCAATACTATCTCGAGTGATCGTGCGGTGAAAATTCTCCTGGATATAGATGCAGATACCCTGATAAAGATCTTCTCCACGCTTTTTCGGCGCACCTTGTGAAGGCTCAAGAATTCGTAACGTATAGGCAAGCAGAGCACATAACAAATGCTCATCGATCGGCGACTTTTTAGGTTCCCTAGCGATGGCATTTAAGCTTTCTAAAATATTGTCCATTGCATAACCAGTCCGAGTTTTGATACTGAATTTTTGGACATCGTAAAATCCGCTCTCTCCTTGACGTTTCGCAACAAAACTAAAGCCTAATTGTCGTCGACCAAATAATAGACTTAATACTGAGCACTCTTCTTGCCAATCGGGTTTATTCCAACAGTTGGGCGGAATATAAAGCGCATCCCCTGTAAAAATATCTACAGATTCAATGCCATGCACATCATCTTCGATCAAATTACGATAGCACCCTTTCAGCACGAGCTCTAAGCGAGGGAAATTGACCTGATAGCTAAAAGCAGGCGGCGTGTGATGATCACCAGCAAACCAAATTCTCTGGCCCTGCTCCCTCTCCGCCAAAATGGCTTCAATAATGTGACTGAATACCTGACTCATAGGCTACTCGAATAATGAAACAATAATCCTATTGTTTATTTTATTTAATGCGTTAAATTTCGCAGATACATTAAAAACAAAGAGAGAAACGACATTAAATAACTGTTTTATAAAAAATTAATACCATTAGACAATAAGAATATAACTATCAATAAAAATGGATTTGGATCACAGTTAATCAATGAAGTTACAATAATCCAGTAAATGTATTTTTAGGAGACTATAGCCGATCACTCTCTAGGTGCAAAATGTGACGACTAAAACAACATCTAGGTAAGGGAAAAACATGATCACTGAACTGATTAATCAACAGTTGATTAAGCTCGACCTTTCTGCGACCGATAAAAATGGCGTGCTGGAAGAGCTGGTCGAAATACTGGCGTCACAAGGACGTCTGTCTGATAAACAGCAATTTTTAGCCGATATTCATGCCCGAGAAGCGCTCGGTAATACTGGCTTTGAAGAAGGGGTTGCCATTCCACACGCGAAAAGTGCAGCAGTAATCCACCCAGCACTAGTGATCGGCGTCAGTCGTCAAGGGATCGATTATGGCGCAGAAGATGGCCTGCCCTCACAATTGTTTTTTATGATTGCCTCCCCCGATGGCGGTGACAATCACCATATTGAGGTGCTCGCTGAACTGTCCTCAAAACTGATTGAAGAAGGGTTTATTGAACGCTTTCTCGATGCTAAAACCGAGCAACAAGCTCTTGAACTGCTACTCGCCAAATCTCAACCTACCACCAGCATAACCGCCGATAAAGGCTTTCTGATTGGCGTCACTGGCTGCCCGGCTGGCGTTGCTCATACCTATTTGGCGGCCGAAGCGTTAGAAAAAGGCGCAGCCGAATTAGGCTATACGATTAAAGTTGAAACCAACGGCTCGATAGGGGTTAAAAATAGCCCATCGGCGGAGGAAATCGCTCGCGCGGAGGCGATCATTGTCGCTTGCGATAAGCAGGTCGATCTTTTGCGTTTTGCTGGTAAAAAACTGATTGAAACCGGTGTAAAAGAGCCGATTCGTAATAGCAAAGCCTTGATTGAGCGAGCCTTAGAAGCCCCTCATTATCAAGCGGATACTCGTGGTCATCATTCTCAAGATAATAAGAGTAAAGCATCGCAAGCACGCTCCGACCTGTATCGTTATTTAATGAATGGGGTATCACACATGATCCCCTTTGTCGTCACGGGCGGTCTACTGATCGCATTATCGTTAGCGATTGGTGGCCAACCTACCGAAGCTGGCATGGCGATTCCTGCCGATAGCATGTGGAATAAGGTGCTGGATGTCGGCGTTGTCGCCTTCACCTTAATGATCCCTATTTTAGCAGGTTATATCGCCTATGCGATTGCCGATCGCCCAGCGTTAACGCCCGGTTTGATTGGTGGTTGGATCGCCAATAATGGTTCTTTTTATGGCGCAGAAGCGGGCACTGGCTTTATCGGAGCGATCATTGCGGGCTTATTGGTCGGTTACTTTGTGAAATGGCTCACCAGCATTCACTACCATAAGTTTATTCAACCTTTAGTACCCATCATGATCGCCCCCATCGTCGGCTCCCTATTCATTTCCGGCTTATTTATCTTTATTATTGGCGCTCCTATTGCCAGTTTGATGGACAGCTTAACGGCGCTTTTAACCTCCATGAGTACAGGTAACGTCGTATTATTGGGCATTGTTCTTGGCGGCATGGCAGGTTTTGATATGGGTGGGCCTTTTAATAAAGTAGCTTTCCTCTTCTCCGTGGGAATGATCGCCAGTGGTCAAACGCAATTTATGGGCGCAATGGCTTGTGCGATTCCGGTTGCACCACTGGGTATGGGTCTGGCAACCGTATTAGGACGTAAATTGAATCTGTTTGAAGCGTCTGAAATTGAAGCCGGAAAAGCAGCGGGCGCAATGGGGTTGGTCGGCATTTCTGAAGGGGCAATTCCTTTTGCCGCGCAAGATCCGATGTCGGTGATCCCAGCTAACGTGATCGGCTCGATGGTTGCCGCGGTGATGGCCTTTTCTTTTGGCATCACCAATAGCGTTGCACATGGAGGCCCCGTTGTTGCGCTACTTGGCGCGATGAATAAGCCCCTACTAGCCATTATTTGTATGTTAGCTGGTACACTGGTCACCGCGATTGTCTGCCTTAGCCTGAAAAAAATGCGTCACTCGCAACGCTTAGCGGCCGCGGTTTAGCTTTTTAAAACTGATTCTCACGATGGTTAGGCCTCATTACTGGCATCAATCATCCACTGAATCGAGCAATAACAAAGAATCTCGGCGAGTGAAACCGTTGAACGCTCCACCAGCATAACCAGTAATCAATGATAGAATGTGGTTAAGTTTTCTTAACCACATTCATCACATTTAAACCACCAGCAAAAGCAACACCATCCGTTGTACTTCTGTTTCATCCCAGGAGTTTTTTTTCATAGGATTCAAACCAATGAGTGATATCGAGACTAAACCTTTCTTTTTAATGAGTAATACCATTCAGCATTATGCTTGGGGTAGTATTGATTCATTCTCACAGCTTTTTGAGATAGTGAACCCTCAGCAACAACCCCAAGCCGAATTATGGATGGGGGCGCATCCTAACGGTTGCTCACGGGTAGAATACCAAGGTCAACCGACACTCCTCAGTGAATTGATTGCTAGCGATCCCGTGTCTTTTTTGTCCGCTCATACCGCACAAACCTTTGGCGAACTTCCCTATCTTTTTAAAATACTCGCCGCAGAGCAAGCGCTCTCAATTCAAGTTCACCCGAGTAAATCAGAAGCCGAGCAAGGCTTTGCCAAAGAAAATGCGGCGCAAATACCGCTCACCGCTGCTCACCGTAATTACAAAGATCCCAATCATAAACCTGAATTGGTGTACGCACTGACCGATTATCAAGCGATGAACGGCTTTCGGCCGATAAACGAGATTGTTGAACACTTTCAACGGTTAGCGATTGAGCCTTTACAGCCTTTGCTTGAACACCTAGAACAACATCAAACGGAAGCCGGACTGGAAAGGTTTTTTACCGAGCTGTTATCATTCTCAGGTTCGGAAAAACAAGTGGCCATCGAACAACTCATCGCTTATGCACAGACACATCATGAACATGCTCTTTGCCAACTGATTATCCGGCTGTCAGAAACCTATCCGCATGACATTGGTTTATTTGCCCCACTGATACTCAATGTTCTGACCTTAAAGCCTGGGCAAGCGATGTATCTTGATGCTCGAACCCCTCATGCGTACCTGAAAGGCACCGGATTAGAAATTATGGCCAATTCGGATAATGTATTACGGGCTGGATTAACCCCTAAACATATGGACATTATAGAGTTGGCGAAATGCACACGATTTGCCGAAAAACCGGCCTCAACGTTACTTTTTACCCCTCAAGTCACGGATGACGTTTTACTCTTTGCGGTGCCCGTCGCCGATTTTAAATTTGCCATTTACCCGCAGCCGAACCAGTGCTTAGTCAACGTCTCTAGTGCAGAAATTCTGCTCGCGATCGATCATGACGCCACCTTAACCGCCGCTGATGGACAAAGTATTACCATCCATAAAGGGCAATCGGTGTTTATCCCTGCTTATACCGAGCACTACCAGTTAAGTTCTTTAGGCCGAGTGGCTAAGGCGTATAATTAAAGCAAAAAAATAACCAAGAGCCTGAAAAGACTCTTGGTTATATAAAAGGCTCTTGCTTAGTGGCTAGTGAACGCATTCACCGTCAATAACCACCAAGGCATAAAACTAGCTCACTATACCTTTAATACTTTCACCGTATAAGAACCATCTTTTTGACGATACAGACCATGAATATCGGTATCAAACCCCGGATAATGGGCACCAATTTCACAGAGCATTTCCAAAAACTCTAAGACTGGACGTGAATGCTCTGTCACCATCTCACCGGGCAGCACCAAAGGCACACCAGGGGGGTAAGGCAGAATCATATTGGCACTGACCCGACCAACCATCTCATTAAGCAAAATCTCTTCGGTTTGGCCACGCAACTCTTGTTGCCATGCCGCGTGTGGGGTCAATTTCATTTCTGGTAAAACATCAAACGCCTTGTACATCAATTCTGGTAACGAATATTTGTTGATTAAGTGATGAATACCCTGAGCTAATTCTTGTATACGCATACCCTCATAAAAACTTGGCGATTCTTTATACAATGCCGGTAAAATCGAGCGGATGGTTAAATTCAAATCATAACCACGTTTAAACTCGGTTAACGCACGTAACAGTTGCATCGCCTTGGATTTATCAATACCAATAGAAAACAAGAATAATAGGTTGTACGGACCCGTTTTCTCAACCACGATACCGCGTTCATCAAGAAACTTAGCCACTAAAGAGGCAGGAATTCCTGATGCTTCAAGCTCACCTTGTTGATCCATTCCCGGTGTTAACAACGTAATTTTAATGGGGTCAAGGTACATGTGATTATCATCAATACCTTTAAAACCATGCCAGTTGTCATTTGGGTCTAGCTTCCAACATTCTGTCGTATCAATATTCTCTGGCTGCCATACATCGAAGAACCAACTGTCACTTTCACCTTTTAAGCGTTTGATCTCTTTACGGAAACGTACTGCACGATCGATAGAGTCTTGCATCAACTTACGCCCAGTGTTGCCGCGCATCATCGCCGCCGCCGTTTCGGTTGACGCCACAATCCCGTATTGAGGTGAAGTCGAGGTGTGCATCATAAAGGCTTCATTAAACGACTCTTTATCAAACTCACCTTTGATATGAATCATCGAAGCTTGTGAGAACGCGGCCAGCAGCTTATGGGTTGATTGCGTTTCATAGAACACTTTACCCGGCATCGCCTGCCCACTCATGCCACACTTGCCGTCATAAATGGAGTTAAAGTTAGTGTAAGGTACCCAAGCACTGTCGAAGTGGATGTGTTTACACTCTAACGACTCTTTGATGAATTGCGTGTTATAGAGCAAGCCATCATAAGTGGAGTTGGTGATAACGGCATAACTTGGTGCGCTGGCACCCGGAGTATTGGCCACTTTTTCTGCAATCACTTCGCGACTAAATTCGCGTTGTGGAATGCCGCCTAAAATACCGTAAGCATTACGCGTCGGACGGAAATATATCGGCGTGACATCGGTCATCATCATCAAATGAGTCAGGGATTTATGGCAGTTACGATCGACCAACACCGTACTTCCTGCAGGTGCAGAATACATACCCACGATTTTGTTGGATGTCGATGTTCCATTCGTCACTATGTACGAACTATCCGCATTAAAGGTACGAGCGATATACTCTTCGGCTTCTTTGTGTGGGCCAGAGTGATCTAATAGCGAGCCGAGTTCAGGCATCGAAATGGAGACATCTGCCTTAAAGGTATTCGGGCCATAAAAGTCGTAGAAAATACTTCCTGCAGGGCTTTTTTGAAACGCCGTACCGCCCATATGCCCAGGAGTACAGAAGGTATATTTTCCTTCTTCGACATATTTAAACAGCGCTTTGGTGAACGGAGGCATAATCGCGTCTTTGTATTCTTGCGTCGCTTGATTAATTTTGATCGCGATATCATCAGCCATGCCTAATGCGTACTCAAAAAAGCTGACATTCAAACGCAAATCCGTCAGTGAAATATCCAAGGTGGATTGTTCGTTAGCAAAAGCGTGCACAGGCAGCTTTTCATTGACGTCGCTGATCCGCTCACAAAGCTCTAGAGAGTATTTATCCCAGTCAAATAGCACCCCACAAATTCGAGGATTCATCTCAATCAATTTGATCAAATCTTTGTCATCAACCGGATAAACCACGTCATAACCAGCTTTTTCTAAAGCCGCATGCAGCTGACGAACTGGCTCTTCTTTAAAGAACACACCCATGTGGTTCAAAATAGCAAAAATATTCATTTGGACATCTCCAAGACGAAGAAAGGCGCTCCCTATCCATTGCGATAGTGAGGAGAAGAAGCACCAAGGGGTAAATGAACGCTAGCTGTGGATGTTAACCATGTCCTAGCGTGAGAAATTAAGCCGCTGACACGGGCTGATCGTTTTTATGTAATTCCATGTACTGAGCCAGCCCTGCTTTTTTGCTGTAGAACATCAAAATCACTAATGACATGATGAAGGTGGCAGTTAACGTTGTTCCTTCAGCTCCCGCTAACGCCACCATACAAAATGCGCTAGCCACACCAGAGAACAACATCACAAACCCATTGCGAGTGGTCATACCTTCAAAACGAATCAAGTTAATACTGGAATAGAAATACGGCAGCATGGTGAGTAACACCGCATCGGTGGTCAGTTGACTAAAGATATCGGCGGCGTGCGCCGTTTGAGAACTAAAGACCATCAAGATACTCATCAATGCTGTCATTTTGATTGATGCGAGAATTAAGCCTTTCTTAGGTACACCATTGTTATCCGTATCACCGTAAATTTTCGGGAAGTTGCCATCACTTGCGGCGCGTTTTCCCGCTTCGCCAACCAACATCATCCAAGAACCTAATGACGTAAAACAAGCTAATGCCGTGAATGCTGAAACGAACGAAGCAGACCAACTGCCAAAGAGTGCTGTGGTGGCAAGCGCAAAGGGAGCACCGGATGCAGCCACTTCTGCCGCGGGGAACATACCACTGATCATTTGGGTAGAGAGGATATAAATAACCCCAGCTAACGCGGTACCCAGCATAGTCGCTAATGGCACGGTGCGTTTAGGATTATGGACCATACCCGATGACACCGCGGCCGATTCGACACCAACAAAAGACCACAAACAAATCAGCACCGCGCTAATGATCGCATGGTTATCACTGCCAGCAGAGACGTTCCAGTTCTGTTGATAAGTTGCCATATCAAAGTGAGTCCAGCCCAGTAACGCCGTTCCTAATACAGGTACTAGAATTAATGCCAAGCCAAAAGTACATAAGCGACTAACCCAGCTACCTCCTAATAAATTAACTAAGGTAAATAACCATACCGCAGCAATGGTCGCCAGTCCGGCTGGCACAGGGTTGTTCAAAATGGGGAAGAAAACAGAAAGGTAAGACACCCCAGTGATAGCAATCGCTAAGTTACCAATCCAGTTTGCATGGTAATAAAGCACCCCGGCTTGAAAACCAAACACTGGTGAGACTTCACCTGCATAGGCAATCGGGCCACCTTGTTGTGGGTTTTTGGTCGCTAAGCGAGCAAATACAAAAGCCAAACTCAGCGCGCCGATAATACAGATAATCCAACTAAATAGAGAAATAGAACCAACCGTTGCTAGGCTTGAGGGTAACAAGGCAATGCCACTGCCCATCATGTTCCCCGCCACTACCCCGGTACAGGCGATGACGCCAATTTTTTTGGTATTCGATGACATAACGTCTCCCGATATTTTCTACGAGCCACAGGCTCAAACCATAATGAGCAAGATGCGTGGTTGGCGAATAGGCCACTGCGACGCCTTACTGAATTTGGCTGCAGCTTACGCCGAAAAGTCGTAGAAAAAATAAGGATATCGTTATCAATAAAATAATGACTGAATCCGTATATCTTTAGATAAAGACAAGAAAAATAAAAATAAAACTCTATATTTTTCATATAGATAAATACAATAAAAACCAAACCTCACAAAAGGTAAAAAGATAAAGATCATAATAAAGGTATCGCGAGACTGAGATAAGTTGACGTTATCAATCGATTGATAGGGTAGAGACAAAAGTAATGCTCATCAGGAAAAAGCCAAGCAGCGTTTTCTGATGAGCATTATTGAGAAAAGAAGGGTTAGAGATAAGATCAAACAACGTAGTAGAGATAGAACAGCCAACGCCATCCCTAGGGTCTGTTTATCTTTCGAGCTGATTTTTGCAGCAGTTTGTGGCTTCTTTATACAAGGCAGAGGCTTTGATATGTAGTTACTCTACCTGAGAAGCCAATAATGGCCTCGCCATAAAATCAACCGCCGAAAGATCGGCAAATGCCTCTTGGGCTGGAATAATTTGCAATTCCCACTCCTCACGATGCGCGGTTTCTTTTAAAACGCGATAAACCGCGTGGTTACACAGCTCAAATGATTTTACAGGATCATGATTATTCAGATAATGGCCGGTAAACAGCGAGGTGATTAAATCCCCCACGCCAACGGGTTGACGGGCAAAGTCCAGTAACGGCCGAGTAACAATGAACAATCCATCCGCACAGCCCATCAACATCGTAAATTCATCTTCTGACGCACTATGCAGATGTTTGACTAAGACAATTTTCGGTCCCATGGTCAAGGCGCGTTGACACGCCTTGATCGCCGACGACAAATCGGTAATTTCGATCCCAGTAAAATGGGTTAACTCAAACTGGTTAGGTACAATAATATCCGCTTGTTTCATGATCCGCTCACAGAGCGCTTCCGTTACCTCAGGACTGACCACACAGCCCTTCATCGGATCACCCATGACGGGATCGCAGATATACAAAGCGTTAGGATTCGCCGCCTTCACGCGCTCAACGGTCTCTAAAATTTCATCAGCCTGCGTGCCGCTTCCCATATAACCAGAAATGATCGCTTTCACGTCGCGGGTCACATCAATACTGATTAATCCATTAATCAGCTCCGTGATGCAGCCCAATGGCATCACCTGACCTGTCCAGCCCTGCGCGTATTGGGTGTGGTTGGAAAATTGAACCGTATGAATCGGCCAGACGATATGCCCTAAGCGTTGCAAAGGAAACACCGCAGAACTGTTACCGGCGCAGCCATAGACCACATGAGATTGGATAGAAAGAATACCTTGCATCATCGCCTCAAAAAGAGCACATCGCTCCTAATATAAATACATCAACATCACAATATACGTACTGACAACAGTGGCGATAAAGTCATTATTCATTGTGTTACTTAAATCTATGCCTTGTGTTTATAGCACCGTCGTCACCGAAGGATGCACCGCACGATAAAGCGCATAATCTATCGATTTAAGGTTGCTATAAAAAGCTAAATTTTCACATAACAGGTACGTTTCGAGCGAAATATCCATATAAAACGCCTCACTGTAAGCTTCACTGGCACGCTCGGTATCGCCTTGTAATTCAGCAAGCTTACCCAATAACACATTACCAAACACCGATTCACGAACACTGAGCGCTTGTTGCAAATACGCATCGGCCCGCAGTGGATTGTCGCGGATAATTTCATGCAATGCTAAAGCTTCAAAAATACGTGGTTGCGACAAAGGGTGCCCCTGATCGACAGCAAGTAGTAACTGTTGGGTTAATTGATTAGCACGGTCAACACTCAGTGATTGTCTAGGGTCGAGGGCCGTTTGTACGTAATAGGCAACCAATAATTCCGCTTGTAAATAGTGATTGATTGGCTCCATTTGCAATGCCTCTTCCAGTAGTCGGATCCCCTCTTTAAAAGACGAAGGTTGAGAAACGTTCAAATAATGATGTGCACGAACAAGCTTCAGTAATGCTTGCTGGTTCTCAGGCATCGCCGCCATCAATAACGATGCTTTATTCTCTGCATCGGGTACGGCCAAAGCCTGCATTAATTCTGATGAGGCTTTCTCAATCACCTGCCTGATTTGCGGTAAGACCAATGGATATTGACGACTAAAAAGCGTAGTCCCTGAAGCATTATTTCGATACTCCACATCCAGATAAGTATGCCCCGCCTGATCCTGAATCTTCACCGTGACGGTCTTACCCGGTAAAACGCCCGCCACAAAACGAGCCTTACTCAGTCGCACTCGATAATGACTCACCTGGGCGATATTAGCCGCGAGTTTTTGGACTAAACCATCCGATAACTCGATATGGTCTTGATCCTGAATCAACGTCTCTTGGAAAGTAAACTCAATTAAGTGAGTATCCATTGCTTGAGTGATGTTGGTTTCGGATTGGTAGTAGGTAAATACCCCAAAAGCGATAATTAAGGCGCTGATCCAAAGTACATCAAAAGCTATTGATTTCCAGCGACGAATCTCAATCTTATCTCGCCGAGTGGCGGGCTTGCGGCTGTTTAATGCTCGAGTTAATGGCCCTGCTGGAAAGATCATATCCGTAGACCCAATATCCAACTCTTGATGCTGATGCGGTTCGACATCACGCTCTGAGTCATCATCCACAAGGGTATGATTGGCGTCAACGCTCGGCTCTGGGGCAATTTCAGTGACGCTGGCAACCAGTTTATAACCACGTTTGGGAACCGTGATCAAATAGTGAATACTTTCTTCTCGACCATCACGTAATAGCTTTCTTAACTCAAAAATAGATTGCGTGACCACCTGATCGGTGACAATAGCACCGCCCCAGACATGCTCTATTAACTGCTCACGACAAAATACTTCCCCTGGATTTTTTGCAAGAAAATACAGAAGGTTAATTAATCTTGGCTCGACCGAAACTTCCCTATCTTGGCGATACAATTTATTTTCATCAACGTTTAATCTCCAATCGTTGATTTGAAAATGCATTCCAACCATGTGTGTACCATGAAGTATCAGTATCCCCTTTCAACTTGACGTTGCTGTGGCGTTGGCTACGCTCACTCACTTGCCGCTGACCTGCTACATTCAGTTGTTGGGGGATAGGCAATGATTAAGTGACATTTATATCATTTAATCAGAAGGGCGGGATTATATAAAGATTTAGATCAACCGACTAATTATCCGACAAACTAAAAATGCAAACTAAGGTTGGTTATTCCAACGCCGCTAAAATGGAACAGTGACTGGCATCATCATCGGTGTCACCACAGCAGGCATCATTGATCTTCTTTAATGCGATGCGAATACGCGTTAACTCAGCAATTTTCTCATCAATTAACGTCAGTTTCGCGCTGGTGATCGATTTCACTTCAGCGCAGCTGTGTTCGGTCGCTTCAAGCTTAATTTCCAGTAATTCTTTAATTTCGTCCAAACTCAAGCCCAGTGCTTTGGCTTTTAAAATAAAGCTCACTTGGCGCTGATTCGCCTCACTGTACAAGCGATAACCCGATTCGCTACGCCCCGCAGGCTTGATTAAACCGTTTTTCTCATAAAAACGTAGGGTATCGCTCGATACGCCACAACGCTTAGCTAACTCGCCGATCTGAAACATTGATTTTCCTCCGTAAAGCCAATGGATTTTTTACTTGAAAAAATGACTTTTAACGATTACTTTCCTCATGCCAAACGATTGCGCAAGACCTTTAACCAGAATTTGGCTAGAATATGCGCCATCTTCACACAAGAACAACGCTCATCATCGGCGCATGACATTACCGTGCTTGGGATGAGAAGGCGCTTTGTGGTAAAACATTTTGATTATACCCAAGTCATCCGTGATTGCTTGGGCAAATACACTCCATCAATGAAAGGAAAGTGGAAGCATGAACAACGCTCGCCCTATTCGCCGCGCTCTGATCAGCGTCTCTGATAAAACGGGTATTCTTGAATTCGCTCAAGCACTTGCAGAACGTGACGTAGAACTTCTCTCAACGGGCGGCACCGCTCGCCTTTTAGCCGAGCATGGCCTCACTGTGACAGAAGTGTCTGATTATACTGGCTTTCCAGAAATGATGGATGGACGCGTAAAAACGTTACACCCGAAAGTGCATGGCGGAATCTTAGGCCGTCGTGGTCAAGATGACGCCATCATGGCAGAACATGGCATTCAACCAATCGATATGGTGGTGGTAAACCTGTATCCCTTTGCTGATACCGTTGCGAAAGCCGGTTGCACATTAGCCGATGCGGTTGAGAACATCGACATTGGCGGGCCAACCATGGTGCGTTCTGCGGCGAAAAACCATCAAGACGTAACGATCGTGGTCAATGCCCACGACTACTCACGTGTGATTGCAGAAATGGATGCTAACGACAACGCTCTAACTCTAGATACCCGTTTCGATCTCGCCATTGCTGCTTTTGAACATACCGCCGCTTACGATGGCATGATCGCCAACTACTTCGGCACGCGGGTTCCCTCTTATGGTGACAATCAAGAAGGGGATGAGGACTCCAAGTTCCCAAGAACTTTTAATGCGCAGTTCATCAAAAAACAAGACATGCGCTACGGCGAAAACAGCCATCAAGCGGCAGCGTTTTATGTAGAAGCTCACCCACAAGAAGCCTCAGTCGCGACCGCGCGTCAAATTCAAGGCAAAGCATTGTCGTACAACAATATTGCCGATACCGACGCTGCGCTTGAATGTGTGAAAGAATTCGCTGAACCCGCGTGTGTGATTGTCAAACACGCGAATCCATGCGGCGTCGCCTTAGGTAGCGATATTCTTCAAGCCTACCAGCGCGCTTATCAAACCGATCCAACCTCAGCCTTTGGTGGCATTATTGCTTTTAACCGCGAGCTCGATGCGGACACAGCAACGGCAATTATTGAACGCCAATTTGTCGAAGTGATCATCGCTCCAAGCGTTTCTGAGCAAGCGGCTGAGATTATCGCGGCGAAAAAGAATGTTCGCTTACTGGCGTGCGGTGAATGGTCGAGTAAAACGACTGGTTTCGATCTCAAACGAGTTAACGGTGGCTTGTTGGTACAAGATCGCGACCAAGGTATGGTTACTGTTGATGATCTTAATGTTGTTACCACTCGTCAACCGACGGAAGAAGAGCTTAAAGATGCACTGTTCTGTTGGAAAGTCGCGAAATACGTTAAATCGAACGCGATTGTTTACGCCAAAGGAGATATGACCATCGGTGTCGGCGCAGGACAAATGAGCCGGGTGTATTCGGCTAAAATCGCCGGTATTAAAGCTGCTGACGAAGGTTTGCAAGTCGAAGGCTGCGTAATGGCTTCTGATGCTTTCTTCCCTTTCCGTGACGGAATCGATGCAGCAGCCCAAGCGGGAATCAAGTGTGTCATTCAACCCGGTGGTTCCATGCGCGATGATGAAGTGATTGCTGCCGCCAATGAACACGGAATGGCAATGATCTTTACCGGAATGCGTCATTTCCGTCATTGATTTAGGTTCTAGGCTCTAGGTCCTAGAGCCTTTAAAATTTAAGGAAGTCATTATGCAAGTTCTCGTTATTGGTTCTGGTGGCCGTGAGCACGCTCTGGGTTGGAAAGTCGCACAGAATCCTCAAGTTGAAACCGTCTTTGTCGCTCCGGGTAATGCGGGGACCGCGCTTGAACCTAAGCTAGAAAACGTCAATATTGCCGTAGAAGATATTGACGGTTTAGTCGCCTTTGCTCAGCAAAAAAACATTGCCCTCACCATTGTTGGCCCTGAAATCCCTCTCGTGCTTGGCGTGGTTGATGCATTCCGTGACGCAGGACTAGCGATTTTCGGCCCCACTCAAGCGGCGGCGCAATTAGAAGGTTCAAAAGCCTTTACCAAAGATTTTCTCGCTCGCCATAATATTCCGACCGCCGCTTACGCTAACTTTACCGAGATTGAGCCAGCGCTGGCTTATGTACGTGAACAAGGTGCACCGATCGTCGTCAAAGCCGATGGTCTGGCGGCGGGTAAAGGAGTCATTGTTGCGATGACGCTGCAAGAAGCCGAAGACGCCATTCAAGATATGTTGGCGGATAATAGCTTTGGCGAGGCGGGCAGCCGCGTCGTCATTGAAGAGTTTCTCGATGGCGAAGAAGCCAGTTTTATCGTCATGGTCGATGGTAAAAATGTACTGCCGATGGCCACCAGCCAAGATCATAAACGCGTTGGTGATGCTGATACTGGCCCAAATACTGGCGGAATGGGCGCTTACTCTCCTGCCCCGGTCGTCACTCAAGACGTACACGATCGTGTGATGCGTGAAGTGATTTACCCCACTGTGCGCGGCATGGCAGCGGAAGGTAACCCTTACACAGGTTTTCTCTACGCGGGATTGATGATTGATGCTCAAGGCACACCGAAAGTGATTGAATACAATTGCCGCTTTGGTGATCCTGAAACCCAACCGATTATGATGCGACTGCAATCAGATTTGGTTGAGCTGTGCTTAGCGGCGCTGGATGGCAGACTTGATCAAGTAGAATCGAAATGGGATCCACGTGCATCGATTGGCATTGTGCTTGCCGCCGGTGGTTACCCAGCCGATTATCGTAAAGGAGACGTAATTTCTGGTTTGCCGACGCAAGAAGTCGCTGGAGAGAAAGTCTTCCACGCTGGTACCAGTGATCAATCAGGTGCTGTGGTGACCAACGGGGGACGAGTATTATGCGCCACGGCATTAGGAGAAAGCGTCTCCCAAGCTCAGCAGCGCGCTTATCAGCTCGCTCAGCAAATAGAGTGGCAAGGCATGTTCTATCGTCATGATATTGGCTACCGAGCGATTGCTCGTGAGCAAGCAAAGTAGGCGTTACTACTCTCACTGATGACTCGGTCATCACCAAAAAAGCCGCATAAGCGGCTTTTTTGATTTTCTCGCGGCTATCTCAATCGAGCATCTCTACCGCTTGTCTGGTTATCGAGCAATTTAATCGGCATCAATCAATGCTGGTTGAGTCATACAAGCTCTGTCAGGTTCTGCCACTGATAACACGCTGTCGACTTGCAACTGAGCACTGCTCACTCGACCCAACAAGGCAACATAATGAGGAGTTTTCAAACGTTCCATGACATGCTCTGGCGTAGTCAACGGCCAAAGCACTTGCGAAAAACGACGTCCGGTACAGCTGGTTAAGCTTTGTCCGTCCCACACGCCTTGATATAAAGACCAGCCTTGACGCGCTTGCTGCTTGCTCATTTCAACCAGTTGCTGCGCTTGCTGCAAATACTCACTACGTTGCTCTAAGTTTAGCGGCAGCACTTTACCATCGACACGAAATTGCTGATAAACCGCTTCGCCTTGTTGGTTAAAACGCACATGTACGCGGTAAGGAACCAATTGCGCGCCTCTTAGCTGCATGCCTTCGCGCACCACCTCACGCACAGAACCCGATTCCCAGCGATAATTGGTTTGATACCAGCCATAGTCACCCATCAATACCTGATCGGCTCCATGAGCCGGACGGTTTTGATATTCGGTATACCAATAGAAATGCGTCGCATCGCCCATCGTTTGACCACCAACATAGTCATTACGTTGATCAAGATTGGCATGAGGAACCGAAGAAGCACAGCCGATAAGAAGCAGGGTAAGAAGAAGAGAGAGGAATTTTTTCATGATAGAGACGCCGAGATAAAATATCTCGGCGTAGTATAAATTACTTCAATGAATCTTTCAGTGCTTTCCCGGCAACAAATGCTGGAACATTAGCGGCTGAAATTTGGATCTCTTCACCGGTTTTTGGATTACGGCCAGTACGCGCCGCACGGTGATTAACTTTAAATGTACCAAAACCAATTAGTTGAACTTGGTCGCCCTCTTTAAGTGCACCTTCAACCGCACCAAGAGTCGCTTCAAGAGCAGCTTTAGCCTGTACTTTAGAAAGATCTGCTTTCTCTGCAATAAAGTCGATTAATTGGGTCTTGTTCATTAGGTTTCCCTTCTTATAGGTTATCAAATCGAACCCACTCTAAAACATAAATGCCCTATCTGGCAAAGGTTTGTCGTATCCGTTGTGCTTCTCTGACGTACTTTTAACCATAATATGAGTATTCACTCACAATTTACTGTATTTTCAAGCCTCGCCTGACCTTGTTTTAACCCACCAGCGCCTTTATTTATAGACAAAGACGATCAAACTCTCTACTGATTGGATACCCATAACTTGAAATAGTCAGCCAGTAGCAATGAACGAGAATCTTGACCTTGAAGTGAACAAGTATAGCGATATAGAGTAGCTATACTGTGTCAATAATCCGGAAAATGAACCTATTATTAAGGCTGTTATGCTGCTATTAAGCTTATACGTGACTATCGCGATTGGCGTTTCTTTTATTTGCTCCGTATTAGAGGCTGTACTGCTCAGTATCACTCCAAGCTACCTAGCTCAATTGCGACAGCAAGATCACCCAAGTGCTGAAAAACTCTCGCTGATAAAAGCAGATATTGATCGCCCGTTAGCTTCAATCCTCACTTTAAATACCATCGCCCACACCGTCGGTGCAGCAAGTGCTGGTGCTCAGGCAAGCCTTGTTTTTGGTAACCAGTGGCTGGGATTATTTTCGGCATTGCTAACCTTAGCTATCTTAGTCTTATCTGAGATTATCCCCAAAACCTTGGGTGCCACCTATTGGCGTCAATTAGCACCTATCTCTGCCAATGTATTGCATTGGATGATTTGGGCTTTAAGCTCCTTCATTTGGTTTTCACAACAGATCACGAAACGTTTAGCCCCTCAGCAACCATCGATAAAACTACGTGATGAACTCTCCGCGATGGCATTAATGGCTAACGAAAGCGGCGAGCTAGCCGAAGGAGAGTCGAAAATACTCAACAATCTGCTCTCCATTAGCGATGTTCCCGTCACTCAAGTCATGACACCGCGAACGGTACTTTTCAGAGTCAGTGCCGATATGAGCATTGATGAGTTTTTGCATGAACATAGTGACACACCATTTTCACGACCACTGATTTATAGCGGAGAGACAGATAATGTGATTGGTTTTGTGCACAGACTAGAGCTATTCAAATGGCAACAAAACCATCAAGGCGCTCAGAAGCTCGGTAATGTGATGCGCCCGTTGCATGTTGTGCTTAACACACAAACCTTACCGAAAGCGTTTGATCAGATGATGAAAAAACGTCAGCAGCTCGCGTTAGTCGTCGATGAATATGGCAGCGTGCAAGGCTTGCTAACCCTAGAAGATGTGTTTGAACACCTTGTCGGTGAAGAGATCCTTGACGAAGCAGACAAAGTCACCGATATGCAGCAATTAGCGACTGAACGCTGGGAACAATGGAAACAGGCTCATGGTGTCATTGAAAGCCGAGACGAGGATGAGCCAAATAGCCGCTAACTTCATCTTCTGACCGTTAAAAGCGTCGACTTACGACGCTTTTTGCCATTGACGAAAATCATTGCCCGTCGGAGCTTGAGATACACGCAGACCAAATTCAGGTAAGACCGCATAAAGATGATCAAAAATATCCGACTGAATGCGCTCATACTCAACCCAAACGGTCGTGGCAGTGAAACAGTACAGTTCTAAGGCGATGCCTTCATGGGTCGGTGCAAGCTGACGGACCATCAAGGTCATATGCTGATGAATCTCTGGATGAGCCCGTAAGTAACGCTCTAAGTAAGCGCGAAAACTGCCTAAGTTCGTTAATCTTCGGCCATTAATAGGGCTACTTTCATCAACCTGATGCTCACGATTATAAACGGTAATTTCTTGTATTTTTTGCTTAATATACGGTTCTAATAACTGGGCATGAGTTAAGCGCTCAATAGCCTGTTGCGTTAAAAACTGAACACTCGTCGCATCCACTAAAACACTGCGCTTAATGCGTCGACCACCAGCCTCACGCATCCCCTTCCAGTTCTTAAAAGAGTCGGAGATCAGCGCATAAGTTGGAATTGTGGTGATGGTACGATCCCAGTTTTGCACTTTGACCGTGGTTAAGCTGATGTCAATCACATCGCCATCTGCGCCATATTTGGGCATCTCTAACCAATCACCGACACTGAGCATTTTATTGGCTGATAACTGCACCCCCGCCACTAAGCCCAAAATTGGGTCTTTAAACACCAACATGATCACCGCCGTCATCGCACCGACACCACTGAGAAGCAGTACCGGCGACTTACCGATTAATATCGACGTCACTAATAACGTGGCAATAATAAATAAAATGATTTTGAGGCTTTGGTTTAACCCTCGTAATGGCATCGTGCGGCCAACGGCGGTTCTCGATAGCAAGATTTCCAACACATTAAGCAACGAGTAAAAGGCTAACAGCCCATATACCACCACCCATAACGCCACCAAGGTCAGTATCACCTCACGCAAAGCGCTGTCTTGTGATAACCACAGTTGGGTTTGCACACCGATGACCGCACCTTGGATCAACAAAGCAATGCGACTGAATAAATTGCCAGCAAACAACACATGTCGCCAAGAGGCTTGAGAGTCATCGGCATGTTGTTTTAACCATCTCACCACCCCCCGATGAAGGAATACATGAATCGCAACAGCAATCAGTACAATCAATCCCAAAGCCTCAGCAATAGGGATAATTCTTGATAACTCAATATCATACTGACTCAGCCATTGAGCCATTGATTCCAGCATGGGACACTCCTTAAAATTGAGGTTGGATGATGAATATCGCTCGCAATACTCAAGCGACGTAGCGCCGTAAATAAACAGAGTATCGGGGTAACTAGCCTAACGTTAAACCAATATTGCTCATACAGTCATCACGCAGTTCATGGCGCAGGTCTTTAATCAATTCAATGTCTCGCTCGGTAACTTCACGCAAGGGTCTAAAAATCGCCCATTGCACATCCCATTCGGCGCATACCGCTTCATTGCTCTTTTGGTTGTCATTGGTGATCAATTCACCGGTTTGCGCTTCTTCTAACTGAGCCACCGTACGCACCGATATTTGACTGACTTTTTGCATCGATTCATAGAGATCATCTCGATCAAGCAAACCATGCAATAACGTCGCTAGCGCTTCACAAGCGTCAATCGCCGGATAGACTAAATACAGCTCAAACGCTTCCGTCGTTGGGATCAATTCTTCGAGCTTCTCTAGCTGACGATCAAAGTCAATCTTGGCATTTTTAACGGTCATTAATTCCCAAACGCTATCCAAAATATCACGATAACGACGTGCATCAGCAAATTCTGTTTGCTGACAAAATAGAGCGTAATTAGGATACATGCGCTCACAAAGGCAAGCCATAAAGGTAATCTGTTGCCAAGGTTCAAACTTCTCAAGACGAAGCTGCAAAGGGTTCTGTAACATAGTCACTCTAATGATGGAGGAAAAAAGACCTTGAAAGTGTACTGGATAACGAGAGGGGAAAGCAACAAAGCGGCGAGGATGGTAGAAAAAACCGAGAGCGGCAATCAAGAAGGGGCACAGGTGCTAACCAACACCTTTTTACTTGCCCCAAAGCAGCCTAGGTCATCTCAAACCTAGGCTTGATCGACTCACAACTTAAAGCGGTTAATTTCGCTTTGTAGTTCCTTAGATAACTTCGATAGCAGCGACGCTTGATGCGACGCTTCTTTGGCTTCATTGGCGAGGCCATCAGAGACATCACGAATGGCTTGTGTATTACGGGTAATTTCCTCTGTTACGGAAGCTTGTTCTTCTGCCGCAGTGGCTATCTGAGTCGCCATATCGCTGATCGTTCCGACAGAAGCGCTGATTTGCGCCAAACTTTGCGCAGCAACATTGGCATCTTCGACACTGCTTTCCGATAACTTGCTACTGTCGTTCATGATACCCACCGCCTGTGCCGTCGTTTTCTGCAACGTTTCGATGGTTTTCTGGATCTCTTGAGTTGAGTCATGAGTTCTTTGGCTCAGAACTCGCACTTCATCTGCTACCACTGCAAAGCCACGGCCTTGCTCACCCGCCCTGGCCGCTTCAATTGCCGCATTCAGTGCCAATAAGTTGGTTTGCTCTGCAATGCCTTGAATTGCCGATAATATGGCATTGATGTTTTGTGCATGTTGATTGAGGTTTTCAATGACACCTTTCGCCACCAAGACTTCTTTAGAAAGATTGCCTATCGACGCTTGCGTATGCTCAACTTGCTCTGCGCCATGCTGAGATATTTTCACCGTATCCAATGCGGTAGCCGCAGTATTATCCGCATTACTGGCGATTTCTTGAGTGGCTGCCGCCATTTCATTAATCGCTGTCGCAACCATGTTAATCTCGTCTTGTTGCACGGTGATCCGTAAGCTTCGCTCATGAGCTTGTTCTGCCGTACTTTCCGCTTGTAAATTTAAGCCACGCGATACGTCTTGTAATCGGGTGATCATGCTATGCATGTTATTAACAAATTTATTAAAGTTATTGGCTAATGCACCGACTTCATCCTGATAACGAGGCTCAATACGCTGAGTTAAATCCGCATCCCCTTCAGCTATTTCGGCCAAAGCGCTCGATACACGGTTAAGATCTCGAAACAGGAAACCGACTAACCATGCAACCAAGACGGCCACCAAACCGGTAATAATAACGGCCGTGATGATCAATTGACGCATTAAGCTACTCATCGTGGCCAGTTCAACAGATTTATCAAGTTCAATACCTAATAGCCATTCAGTGCCGGGTACTTTGGCGAAAAAGAAAAACTTATCAACGCCACCGACCTTCACTTCTTGAACCTGATTATCCTTAATCGATTGGTTAATCACCGCCATGGTTAAATTCGAGCTGTAAGTGTTGAGCGGTTTTAAAATCAAATCGGCATTGCGGTGAGCAATAATATTGCCTGTATTGCCATTAACCAATAACGCCGACGATTTTGCTCCTGCGTCGATGGCAATCACATCTTTAACCAATTGTTCAATCAATACATCGGCACCAATTACCCCAAATAGGCGTCCATTACGAGAAATAGGTTCAGCAATTGTGACCATTAATTGGCGAGTAATCGCATCAGCATAAACGTTGCTCAATATCTGTCGATTCTGCGCCTTCGCATCGCGATACCAACCGCGAGTACGCGGATCATAACTGGTATCAGAAGCACCGCGTTCAGGAATCGAGCGATGCATGCTGCCTTGCTCAGTACCAAAATAGAGTAAATCAAATCCGCCCGCTTGTTGGCCTTGCTGTAAAAAAGGTAAAAAATTCTCCTGTCCTGTATGCGGAATCACCGAGGTGACAATGCTGCCACGAATGGTTAACCACTGGTTAATTGCGCTAGTGGCAGATTTGGCGATGCCATTGACCCGAGCCTGCAAGCTGACCGCCGTTTCGTGCTTTAATTGGTTGGCGGCTAGCGTCGTCAGCACCAGCGCCATAAAGGCGACCGCGAAAACGCTGGTGCCAATCAGTTTACTTTTTAACGACAGACTCACAATTCACCTCCTTGGTGAACAAACGACTTTCTAAATGTAGGAGAACAACGATGACGGTATTTATGTGGTTCTTATAACCGTAGGCTATTTTTTTAAAACCACCGGAGCTTTTTGTCTCTTTTAATTTAAAAATTTAGCCTAATTCTCAAATTGGTTTTCTGTTTGCAGTCTGATACTCAAGTAACTTGGTGTGATCCGTTGACAGCAAGTGAAGACCATGACGTTCATTATCCGTACCTCACCGTGAATCGATTTAAACGTGATTACATTCACGCTTTGTACAACACCTTGCCGTTTCTAAGACTTTTTCTTAGTTGATCTAAGACCCTCTCTCATGCTCAACCAGCCAACAAGCCATACACTTTGCGACAACGCTTAAATACCCCTTTTATTTATACGGCAAAGAGAACGTATTATGTTGAAATTTCTAGAACAGGTCAGAAAACCGACGTTAGATCTTCCACTCGAAGTCAGACGGAAAATGTGGTTTAAACCCTTTATCCAATCTTATTTGGTGGTCTTTATTGGCTATATGGCAATGTATTTGGTGCGTAAAAACTTCAATATTGCCCAAAATGATTTGATTTCGACTTATGGTTTATCGATGACGGAGCTGGGCTTAATTGGCCTTGGTTTCTCAATTACTTACGGCATCGGTAAAACGGTGGTGTCTTACTATGCCGATGGAAAAAATACCAAACAATTTCTGCCTTTTATGCTGATTCTCTCCGGTATCGCCATGCTGGGCTTCAGTTTCAGTCTGGGCGGCGGTAGCGTCAGTCTGTTTTTGATGATCGCCTTTTACTCTTTAAGCGGCCTATTCCAAAGTACTGGTGGACCATCGAGTTATTCAACCATCACCAAATGGACCCCGCGTAATAAACGTGGCTCTTATTTGGGCCTGTGGAATATGTCACACAACGTGGGAGGTGCTGGCGCAGCTGGGGTCGCTTTGTTTGGCGCTAACTACTTATTTGATGGCCATGTGATCGGCATGTTCGTTTTCCCTTCACTACTGGCGATTGTCATCGGTTTTATTGGCCTACGTTACGGTAGTGACTCACCAGAAGCCTATGGTTTAGGTAAAGTAGAAGAACTGTTTAATGAGGCCATCAGCGAAGAAGATACCGCCGCCGAAGAAAACCAGATGACACAATGGCAAATCTTTGTTGAATATATACTAAAAAACAAAGTGATTTGGTTGCTCTGTTTTGCCAACATCTTTCTCTACGTGGTACGTATTGGTATCGACCAATGGTCCACGGTTTATGCCTTCCAAGAGCTGGGACTATCAAAAGAAGTCGCGATTTCCGGCTTTACCATGTTTGAAGTCGGTGCGCTGGTCGGAACCTTAATGTGGGGATACTTATCCGATTTAGCGAATGGTCGCCGGGCCTTAGTTGCCTGTGTATCGCTTGCGTTGATCATCATGACCTTAGAGTTTTATCAACACGCCACCAGCGAATTGATGTACCTTTCTTCACTCTTTGCCTTAGGCTTTTTAGTGTTTGGCCCTCAGTTGTTGATCGGTGTTGCTGCGGTCGGTTTCGTGCCGAAAAAAGCCATCTCAGTGGCCGATGGTGTCAAAGGCACCTTTGCTTATCTGATTGGTGATAGCTTTGCAAAATTAGGCTTAGGGATGATCGCTGATGGCACGCCGATTTTTGGCTTAACCGGTTGGAAAGGCACCTTTGCCGCGCTCGATACCTCGGCTTTCCTCTGCATTGGTCTACTGGCGTTTGTCGCAATTGCCGAAGAGAAGAAAATCCGTAAAGAGAAAAAACGCTTATTATCTCTCGCAAGCTCACAAGCTTAACCTCTTCACAACTCTCCCTATGACATCCATCCACGATGTGATGGGGAGAAGCTCAATAACTACCGATTGCCAGTCCGCCTATTTAGCGTTAATTTACCCTCTTGGTTACAGAGTGATTCAATTTTATGCACAACGTGGTACTCGTCGATGATCATGTCATCGTCCGCTCAGGCTTTGCCCAACTGCTCAATTTAGACCCAGATATTCAAGTTGTCGGCTCTTTTGGTTCCCTTGATGACGCTCGGCGAGGTCTACCAAGCTGCCATGCCGATGTAGTGATATTGGATATTTCAATGGCTAATGAAAGTGGCTTTAGTTTATTGGCGGACCTGCCCTCCGGGCTGGCGGCGATTATGCTTAGTGTTCACGATTCTCCCGCCATGGTAGAAAAAGCGTTGGAGCTCGGTGCTAAAGGCTACCTAAGTAAACGCTGTAGCCCTGATGAATTAATCCAAGCGGTTAAGACCTGCGCGAGTGGTGGCTGTTATCTAACCGCCGATATTGCCAGCCGTTTAGTGACACCGAAACATCCCGTTTCACCGCTATCATCACTGACTCCACGTGAGCGAGAAGTGTGTCAATTGCTCGCCGATGGTATCGACGTAAAAACGATCGCCCAACAATTAGGGCTGAGTCCAAAAACCGTTCATGTCCATCGAGCGAACGGCATGGAAAAACTCGGCGTGAGTAACACCGTTGCTTTGGCGAACCTCATTCATCACAACTTAACCTAATGCGCTTACATCCTTTTACCGCCGTATGTAGCTTTTGCCTCATCGCTTGCACTTGGTTTTGCTTATGGGTGATTGGTTTTTACTTTGTCAACGATCCTGAATTGGCGATCCTATTTTTCCCTTTTGCTTTGCGATTAGGAATTGCGCTCCATTGTTCCCATCGCTATTGGCCGATTCTGTACTTCACCGAGTGGGCGCTGACCATCAGTTTAGCGCTGCTCTTGGCACAACCGCAGTGGCTAACAATTTTGATTGCCAGTGGATTGAGTATCCCGATCACCGCTTTTGCTCAGCGCTATTATCATGGCGATCAATGGCGGCGTTTAACGGTGATCTGTCTGACCATTGCGCTATGCGCCACCCTCAATACCGCTTCAGTAAGCTTCCATGTCCCTTCAATCTACCTCACTTGGTTAGTCAGTTTAACCGGTGGATTAATGCTTGTGCCAACCTGCTACTTACTATGGAATTATCTGTTTCAAACACGTTGGTTACCACTTTCCGTACAACTGATCCGCCGAAAACCCAGTTTTAATGTCAAAGCGGTTTTGCTGTGTAGTCTCTTATTTACGGTCAGTATTATTCTACAAACCAGCCTACCAGAAGAGCTACGCCGCTTTGCCCCTTTTTGTCTTGCTATCCCGATCATCGTGTTGGCTTTTCGCTACGGTTGGCAAGGCGCGTTATTAGCAACCCTACTCAATAGCGTTGCTTTAATCGCGACGCGAAATGATGTCTCTAACTTAGCCATCACCGATTTACTGCTGTCGATTTCCGCGCAAAGCCTGACGGGCATTTTCCTTGGCGTCGCCGTACAAAGACTGCAAGATCTCAATCGCCAACTGAGTAAAGAGTTATACCGCAATCAGTCACTCTCTCAACAATTGGTCAGAGCCGAAGAATCGGTCAGAAAAGAAGTCGCGCGTGAATTACACGATGAAATTGGCCAAAGCATCACCGCCATTCGCACCCAAGCGAGCATTATCAAACGCACCGAACAAGCCCAGATGCGTGAAGACAGTGCCAATACTATCGAGTCTTTATCGCTTAACGTTTATGACACCACCAAACGACTGCTGAGTAAACTTAGGCCGCAATCATTGGATGATTTACAGCTATTAGAAGCGATTGGGCAGCTCATTCGTGAAATGGAATTTGCTCACAATGGCATTGAGGTTCGTTTAACTAGCAAAGGGCCAACGGAGCAACTGAGCGATACTTTGCAAGTCACTGTATTTCGACTCTGCCAAGAAGCGCTTAATAATGCCCGCAAATACGCTCATGCGCGCCATATTGAGATTGACTTAAACATCGACAAACAGGTGTCTTTGACGATTAAAGATGATGGTGTCGGGATCAGTAAAATCGACCCACTCAAGGGAATGGGAATTAAAGGCATGCAAGAGCGCGTACAAGCGCTCGGCGGACACTTTAAGCTACAATCGCAACCAATACTTCCTAGCGGAACCCATTTGCACATTCAATTGCCTAGGGTATGACATCGCTTATGTTTCGTTTTCTTTATCACTCAACCACGCCACCAGCGCTGACTAATCCACATACCATCAAAGCCACCTACGATCATTGGCGATTGCATATCATGATCGGCATGTATTTGGGCTACGCTGGCTTTTATTTTACTCGGCGCACACTCAATTACGCCGCGCCGAGTTTGCTGACTGATTTAGGATTGGATAAAGGCGATTTAGGACTGCTCGGGACACTTTTTTATATCACCTATGGCTGTTCAAAGTTTCTCTCTGGCACCATCTCAGATCGGGCAAATCCTCGCTACTTTATGGGGCTGGGCTTAATCGCCACCGGATTGATTAACATCGCTTTTGGTTTTTCCAGTTCGCTCAGCGTCTTTATTTTGCTCTGGGTCTTGAACGCTTGGTTTCAGGGTTGGGGATGGCCAGCTTGCTCAAAGCTGTTAACCACCTGGTATTCACGATCTGAACGAGGCTGGTATTGGGCCATTTGGAATACGGCGCATAATGTTGGCGGCGCATTGATCCCTATTTTAGTCGGATTTTTAACCCTGCATTTTGGCTGGCGACACGGCTTTATTTGGCCGGGAGTGATTGGCGTGCTGATCGGCATCGTACTCTGCTGGCGACTTAGGGATAAACCCGTCTCATTAGGCTTACCAAGCATCGGCCGCTGGCGCAAAGACACCCTTGAACTTGCGCAAGAAAATGAAGGCAAGAACCTGAGCTATCGAGAGATTTTAGCGCAATATGTCTTTAGTAACCCCTATATCTGGTTACTTGCCGCGAGTTATATCTTGGTGTATATCGTGCGCACCGCGATCAATGATTGGGGAAATTTGTATTTAACCGAGCAGCATCATTACAGCCTGATTAATGCCAATGCCGCGTTATCACTGTTTGAAGTGGGTGGGTTTATTGGTTCTCTTGTCGCAGGCTGGGGGTCGGACAAGCTTTTTTCTGGCAATCGTGGACCAATGAATCTATTGTTCGCCAGCGGTATTTTCCTTTCTGTGGCCGCCTTATGGTTAATGCCAATGACCCATTTTATCTTTCAATCCGCCGCACTATTTTGTATTGGCTTTTTTGTGTTTGGCCCACAAATGTTGATTGGCATGGCCGCCGCAGAGTGTTCACATAAAGATTCAGCAGGTGCTGCAACCGGATTTGTCGGCTTATTTGCCTACATGGGCGCAGCCCTCGCCGGTTATCCATTAGCGATGATTCTAGAAACTTATCATTGGAACGGCTTTTTCATCGCCATTGCTCTTTGTGCCAGCGTGATTGGTTTATTGTTACTGCCCTTTTTATTAGCGCAGTTACCGAAGGCTGAGTGAAGCATTGAGATTAAATACAAACAGAAAGTCGAAGTTCTGATCAATAAAGAAGATTAAAATGGTATCACCATACCGAGCTTAAGATTCAATATTGTTGCTTGTTGATAATCCAGTTGATCACTTTGAACACCAAAAGTAAACCATCGCCATTGACCTTCCACTCCAATGGCTCTGGTTTGCCAATTATAACTCAAACGGGAACGGAGATTATCTCGCCATTGAGTTGACCATTCCAAGTCGGTTAACCAGAGTCGATCGACATAAACGTTTTTGATGCTGTAAGCATGTTGTCCAGAAAGATAACCGAATCGAGCATGATACTTAACGGGGAGACGCTGAGTATAATCGCGAAATCCTTCGACCCCATTCACCAAAGGTTTAATCGAAACAAAACCATTTTCATCGGTCTCCGCCGTTGCCGTATTAGCGGTAGCAACCGTATAAGGCATATCACGCCAATAAATGCCGCTGTAGAAATCTTGCGCTAGTAAGGAGAGGAATGCTCGCTCGTGGAACTGCCAATGAATGCCGATATCACTGGTATAACCAAAGTAACTGGAGGGCGCTTGTACCTTGCGTTTTAATAATACATCTTCACTGTAGGCATAATCTAACTCGAGTAGGCCATCATAATCATTCTTTCCCGTTTGCCCTACTTGCCCATGTAACCGGCCACTCATCATGTCTTGAGCTTGTAAATAACTTGCGGAAACATGCCAGATAAAAGACTGAGAGGGATCCGATGTCCACGCCAGTTTAATGCCTTGGCTGATTAAATGCTCAACATTAAAATATAGATCAGATGAATGAATTGGAACGGTTTAATTGTGAATTTAGTATGAAATGAGAGTTGAAACGAAACATAAAGGATCGAAGGATCTAGGTTCTATGTAAACGGAAATCTAGAACCCATGATGAAGATCATTACATAAACTCAAAAAATCAGCGGCCAAGATCTGAATACCGTATACAACAGAATAGTAAACGAAATCTACGACACCTAGGCTATAATCCTCAGAAATTTAAATGCCACTTCAAATGAAACTTGTTTAATATTTGATGTTTTTCTGACAAAATATCATGATTATCAACCACTTTAAAAAGACATCATGATTTCTCGTATCTTATTTTTACTTATACTGATTTTTACTCTATCAGGCTGTAGTGATGAAGAACCCACCAGTGCGCCACCATTAAAAAATGATTTAGTCGATTGTGGTAGTTTCAATCTCAATCCACAACAACGCTTACCTTACCGTTTAAATACAAATCAGCTCTGGGTCGTGATGGGGTCATCTTCTGCCGCGGGTGCGGGTGCAAGCCACCCCAGTAAAAACTGGGTTAGTTTATTGCGAGCTGAATTAGCTCCACAAGGGGTCACTATTCATAATATCGCAAAAGGTGGTCACACGACTTATCATGCTCTGAGCAAACGTTGTAGTGTTGATGGGAAACGCTTCCAACCGGACCCACGACACAATATCGATAGTGCATTCAATTATAAGCCTGATTTAGTTATCTTAAATTACCCTGGTAACGACCAAGCCTTAAACTATGCAGAGCAAGAACCCGTAGTCAATTTATTGCGTTTACGTAGTGAGTTGTTAGAGTCAAACATTCCAGTCCTAATCTTATCCTCGCAACCTCGTAGACAGAATTTATCGCTGCAAAAAAGACTGATTCGATTTAATGAACTCATCCAACCGCTATCAAGTCCTTGCTTTGTAGAAACGTTCAGTCACTTACAAAATGACCACGGATTTCTAAAATCCGATTTTGATTATGATGGTGTGCACTTAAATGATGCCGGACATGAGATCGTGTTTAAAGCGATAATGGCCACAATAAATACTAAGCAATGTATTGAATTATTATAATCTTCAATGCCCGAGCGGCTTAAAGTTGCAAAAGAATCGTCAGTAAATTCATCCCCATATAAATGGGGATGCAGAAAATGACCAACAACTCAACTTCTTCGCAACTTCAGCCATTGACGAAACAGCCATCGCGATAGCGATCGCTGCTCAACGGTGTTTTGACGTTGCTGATGCATCCAATCAATGGTTTGTTCTGGGGTTAAATAATAGCCACTGGATGGGCTGACATAAAAAGGATAATAAATTAACGTTGCCGCCACCAATTCTGGCAGAGAGCGAGCTATTTCGCGGCGAGCATGAGGATAAATATCAGCCGTTAGCCCCCAACCAGCATAAAACGGCTGACCATAACAGGTTACAGGAATCCTGCGTAATAAAGCTTCAAAACCGGTCAATGACGTTAAGGTATGCACTTCATCTATATGATCCAGCAGATACGCCATATCAATATTGCCGATTACCTCATCAGCAAACTGAGCCGCGGTTTGCTCGCCTTGCCCTTGTAAACGCAAGCCGGCTTGGACATCCGGATGCGGTTTATAAACGATATAAGCGTTAGGGTTTGCGTTTCGCACTGCTTGTAATAAGGCAAGATTGGTTTTTAGTATCGGCGAGCCATAACGAATCGAGGCATCCGATTCCACTTGTCCCGGCACCAAAATCACCCGCTGCTGCTGAGGCCGCTGCCAATGATGATCACCGACGTTGTATTTACTGACTTTCAACGTCACTAAACGCTCAATCAGCCGTTCAGCTCTTTGCAAATCTTGTCCGCTAAACTGACCTTCAACAAGTAATCGCTCTAAAGCTGACGGGCGAGTAGCATCATAGTAAATGCCCAGATCATCAATCACCCATGATAACGGCCGAGTTAAATCGGCTCCTAAACCCACTGAACGAATAAAACCATCTTCGACTCGTAGCTCGGCAGGTTGTGAGTTCCCCCAACGCAAGCAAGGTGCTGGGGACATTGATGGCGAATATTTTTTTTCTAATAAAGGAATACGTTTTTTATCCTGATAAACAAAATGCAGACGAGCGCCACGTAAAAACTGCTGCACAATCGGCTGCTTCCAACGTGAGACATCAACGGCGATAATCTCACCACCAATACGCTGCATTTGCTGACGCTGTAGTGCCAGCCAAGCCATTAACTCTTCCACCTGACAAGCAGTTTGCCACTCTGGATGCCAATAACGAGGATAAGCTATCAAGGCTGCATAAACCAACTGCTCTATCGTTACCGGCGCTCTTCTTTCAGGGGCAGCGAGATGATCCACTGTTAATCCCCAACCAGCATAAAACGGCATACCAAACGTATGCACCGTTTTACCCCACAAAAGCGCTTCAAACCCCATTTGAGAAGTAACACAAAATACCGTCTGCGCTGCTTCCAATAATTTGGGAGGGTGAATATCATCAGCCAACAGCACTATTCGCTTAGTCTCCTCGGCAGATAACTCCGCCACGGCCGAACCGTTTAAATAGCCTTGCTTTTTACCGGCTAACACATCGGGATGCGTTTTAATCACCACTTGATGATCCGGGTAAGCTTGCAATGCCGCAGCCAGCATTTTTTGAAAACAAGTGCTATCTGCCAAGCCATCACGAACAGAGGCATCCCCCTTAGTTTGATCGACCACCAAAACAAACTTATCACTTAATTGCGGCAGCGATTGCTCAACACTGTGATTGTATTTCGACAGTCGTAACTGCTGCCATTGCTGCTGTAACGCTTGTGCTCGTTGTCTCTGATCTAACGTTAAAGGCTGGGAGATTAACCGCTCCAAACGAGAAGGCTGAGCGGCATCATAATAAATACCAAGATCATCAATCACTATAGAGAAAGGCGGGCTTTGATGACCCAATAACAAAGAGCGCAGAAACCCGTCTTCTAAGCGAATTATCGGTCGCTGGATACGCTCAGCAAACCGAGCCGCTTGATGGGCTGATGGCTTATTCCCCCAGGCCAACACCACACTATCAGCCGGTAATTCACGCTGAAAAAAACGCGCCACTGGTGACCAATAGCTTACCGGTCTATCAAGTAAATCAGCCAAATGGCTAATATCAGCCAAAGCAGGAGAAATGGTTAAGCACTGAGCATAGTTAATCATTGACAATACATCCGGCAAGTAACGTTTGGTAATAAGCATCCTCTTGTAATAACTTGGCAATCGCCTGATACCAAACATCATGATCCATCGGCAGCAATAAACCATTCACTTGGTCGGTAATTTGGCTGCGATAAGCAGGATGATCAGCATAAATACCCACCGCACCAGCTTGGCAAATATCATAAAACTTGGTACACGAGCGCGCGGCATTAAAACCGCTGTCTAATAGCGGAGCTAAACCAATGTCTCGCCCACCTCTCGCCAATAACGCCCGATAATTGGCCCAAGACATCGGATGCAGCACATGCACTCGTGGTAAATGACGAAATAAAGCATTGGTCTCACCATCACCAATCAACTCAATGCTAAGTTGCGGAAAGTCTTTCAATAGCCCTTCAAATAAAGGTTTAAGCCAGATAAATTCTTGCTTGTGACTGGCGGAACCGTGATAAAAAATCGTCTGGCTGATGGTTTGCGCTTGCCAGGATTGCGGCGGACAAATCTCTGGCTGCCAACTTGAGTATTTTTGCTGCAAATAGGCATTTGCCACCCAAAGCTGGGCGTTTATTTTGCGTAAAAATGCTTGGTGCTTTAGGGTGTAATTCCAAAGTTTCCAACGATAACGAGGCGGTAATCCCGCCATGGCTTGCCAATCAAACAAATCATCATCAATAAAAAACACAATTGAGGCAATGTGCTGACGATGCGCTAGAATCCAACGTCGCCACTCGGTGTTGATATAACGCACAAACAATAGATGATAACGTGGCCGATCGCAGGTTGACGGTGCTACCTGCAATAACGAGCATTGACTGGGCGAATCCGCTAATAGGCAAGCGTGCCAATCGACTTTCATCGCCTCTAATTTAGGCTTAACGAAAAAATCAAACGATGGATTTTCACGCTCTTGAATTACCACCCAGCGCGTTGACGGTGCGGTATCTGCCGCCGGTATCATAGTCGATTCCAATCGAGCACTCCTTGAGGAAACGGATTAAGTTGAAAATTAGCCAAGCGAGCATCAAGCAGTGGATGGTAAAATGGATCTTGATAGCCACTGATCGACCAGCGTTGATGCATGTATTCCACCTCTTGGGCCGCGCGCTGCTTTTTTTCTGGTGTGGTATCTTTACCTCGGCTCAGCGACTCATAATGATACAGTTTGGCAAACGGAGTATAGAGCACCCGAAGCCCTTGCTCGCCAACCCGCAAACAGAGATCAACATCATTAAAAGCCACGCTTAACTGCTCATCAAGCCCATCGAGTGCTTGATAAAGGGACTTGCGGATCATTAAACAAGCCGCGGTCACGGCACTCACTTGTTGTCGCGACTGTCCCTCTCCCTTTTGTGCCGCTATCGCTGGTGAGGCAAAAGCTAAGCGATGAGTGGCGACCTGCTGAGGACCAACCACACAACCCGCGTGCTGGATCAAGCCATTAGCAAACAACAATTGCGCGCCAACAACACCCACATTGGGCAAATCCAAACAAGCCAACATCTCAGATAACCAGAGTGGATCAATCACTTGAGTGTCATTGTTAAGTAACACTATCACCTCGCCCTTAGCTTGCTGCGCAGCCGCATTATTAATCGCCGAAAAATTAAACGGCGCATCATAGTGCAAAAGCGTGACTTGCGGGTGTTTGGCTATCGACGCAAGCCATGTCAGCGTTTCAGGCTGTTGACTTTGGTTATCAATCAGCACGATTTCATAATCAGGGTAATCGGTGAGGGATAAGACACTCTCAACGCATTGACGAGTCACCGCCAAGTTATCACGCAACGGAACCAATAAAGACACCTTAGGTTGCCAGGCCGTTTGATAGCGGATCTCCCCGACCCTATCGTTGTCAGCCATCGCATGCTCACAGGGTAAGCATTGAGCCTGCACACCACAGCGCTGCAAATGTATCGTCAAGTCAGGAAATAATGACGATAAACCCCATCGATAGGTTTGTAACCATAACGGCAAACGGAGATGATAAAACACCTCTGCGGCGAAAGTTTCCGCGATTGATAATAAAAAGTCATAAGCGGGGTGAGAAGAGCTGCGTTCTGCCCACCGCGAATCAACCCGTTGCAGCACGGTTTTACTCACGAATAAGACATCACCACAATAATGCTCAGCACGTTGCCGCTCTAAACACCAATCTGGCTTTAAATACAGCTCAGTCGGCACGCTGGCCTTCACTGAATCTCGCTCCGCCAAGGCGTGATCAGTATAGATAACCTCGGCCTGTGGCTGATTAAGACCAGCTTGAATAAAACATGCCGCAGCATAAGGCAATAGCCTAGCCCCTACTGGCAGCAATAAACCGTGCTGCCAGTTAGTATCTTGATGCAAAGCTTGGAAAGACATCACTCTCGCCGCGATACCTTGCGGAATGACAAAGGGGATCTTCGCGTCAATGTATATCTCAACCCCTTGCTGACAACACGAAGTCAGCGTGGCTAAAAAATCTTCCTGCTGCATACCTGCACGAGGATAAATCCAAATCACGACCTTTGATAGTTGCTGTTGGCTTAATCGTCGTTGTAGATCGGCAAGCTGTGACGCACGCTGAGAAAGATGCCCATGCCACCAACTGGCGAGTGGCAAAGCAGGAGAACGGACTTTACAGCGCTGCAGCCGTTGATAAGCGGCTAAAATTCCCTCATCCCGCCAACAACGCCATAACTGCCTAAGTAGCGCTGATTTATTCAGCACATCGTTACGTCGAATAACAGCCAATAGCGCGAGCAACCTATGCACACCAGCATAACATGATGATGCACGACGAACGGTTTGCTCGGTCAACCTCACCGTAAGGCTTGAACAACGGTTACTGTCACGTAGAGCAATCGCTGAAGCACCTTTGGGTAATCGAATCCACTGTCGAACGCGCCCGTGCAAACTCATACCTAATGGAAGCTGTTGATGCTGTAAATCATTATCGAGAAACTCAATCACCACCCCTTGATACTGCCATGGGTCGCGAATATGCAGGTCGAGCCAGTAATCACCTTGACTCATTAATGGGCCAGGTATCAACAGGTCATTATCGGCATGTGCTGATTCTGTTGTCGATAACGATAATTGGCTCTCAGTCATACTGTTCTACTCAAAATTAGATTACCGTTCCAGCGTGGTTGATTTCACTGATAACCAAAACGTTGTATATTATGGCGCAATATCCTTTGCTTGAATACCGTGCCTATGTCTTCTAAAACGCCGTCGCAGCCACTGATTTTCTCTGCCATAAAACCGCAAAAAATCTTATCGATCAATAAGCAGCAGCGTTATGACGGCTCTATTCAAGCTCAACTACGAACTCGCTATTGGCACTTAACGCAACCCAACGCGCAAAGCGTTCAGCTAAGCACTACGCGAGCAAGTACCGGATGGCATAGATTGACCATCAAGCACACGGCAAAGTCCTCAGATTCAATCCAAGATGCGGTAATACTGGAATTAGGCCAAGACCAAGCTCCGTTAACCTTAATCGAAGAAAAACCGGGCAAATTAGGCTTAATCTTTTACAGCCCAACCCCTATCGAACAACTACAGCTACATTGGCCAGCATTAAATGTACCATTAACGGCAAGCATTAATATCAAAGTCATTCCTCAAGCTCGCTCCTGCCTACAGATGATGAACCTGGTCTCACGCCGTGACAAAGCCGAAGGTGGCGATTGGCAACGTATTTACCGATTGACCCGAGCTAGACAAAAACGGGTAAACTGGTCCTTCGCCTTAGAGCGACTGATTCAAACCTATCATCCGGTACTGATCGCGCACAAACTTCACCAATCACCCTATCTTTACTGGCAACAACACTTTCAGCCGAGCATGATCACCAATCACCCACCACGAACAACGCCAATGGTCGCTTGGTTAACGCTGCCGGACAATCTCTTGCTAGAGAATGGCAAATTATTACAACGCACAGTCCAGAGTCTAATCAAACAAACCCATCAACACTGGCAGTTGAATCTGGTGATAAATAGCGCAATACCAAGCTGGTTAGGTGCCCTACTGAAGGTCATCGATGATCCAAGAATCACGGTCATCACAACTGCGGATGCTGATATTAGTGCCGACGCCTGGCACTGCTTTTTACAATTTGGGGATACTTGGTCAGCGCATGCTTTAGCGCACATCGCCGAGCAGGCCACTCACCATTGCCAAGCTCGGCTGATCTACAGCGACCACGATGAGTTTAACGCGATTCAGACTCGGCAAAACCCCGCTTTTAAACCAGATTGGAACACCGATCTCTTAAAAAGTCATAACTACATCGGTCGGGCGGTATTTTTTAACGGTCAACAGCTCAATCACACCTGGTTAAACCAACCGCAGCACTTACGTTGTTTAAAGGCAGGATTTAGCGGCCCAAACCCAGCAGAGAATGGGATTCATCTCCCTGAGATATTGTTCCACCAAGCTTATTCTGCCAATAAAGTGCCTTCAATGACGGAACGCCAGCAGGTTCAACAAGGGCTTAAACAGCTCACCGCACACCATGCACATCGTATTGTGCGGGTAGTATTTGATAAAAAACATCAGGTTTATCACCCGATCTATCGCGTGCCCACGCCGCATCCTCTGGTATCGATCATCATTCCAACTCGTAATGGTCTGGCAATCACTCGTCAATGTGTGGAGAGCATTTTACGCTTAACCAGTTACCCCCATTACCAGATTATCATTGTCAATAATCAAAGTGACTGCCCACAAACGCTGGCATGGTTTAGCGAGATTAGCCTACATCCCACTATCCAAGTGCTCGATTTTGATGCTGATTTTAATTACTCGGCGATCAATAATTTTGCCGTGCAACACAGCCAAGGAGAACTGGTGTGCTTGCTCAATAACGATACCGAAATCATCCACTCAAGCTGGCTAACCGAAATGGTTCGTCAAGCGAGCAGACCAGAAATTGGCTGTGTCGGTGCCAAGCTATTGTTTTTTGATAATACCGTCCAGCACGCGGGCATCATTTTAGGGATTTGGGGCTTAGCGGGCCACGCACATAAACACTATTCGATACACAATAGTGGTTATCAAAAACGTTTAGTCTGTACGCAGAATTATTCAGCGGTGACCGCCGCTTGTCTGATGGTCAAACGGTCAATCTACAAACAGATCGGAGGCTTGGATGAAGAGCTCACGGTGGCCTTTAATGACGTTGATTTCTGCCTTAAAGTACAACAAGCAGGCTATCACAATCTCTGGACGCCGCGGGCGATGCTGTATCATTACGAGTCGAAAAGCCGCGGTAAAGACGACACACCAGCCAAGCAAGCACGTGAGCAACAAGAGATAGCACTCATGCGCCAACGCTGGCAGAGCTTAATTCAACACGACCCTCATTACAGCCGCCATTTAACGCGCCATCGGGAAGATTTTACCTTACGCCTTGAAGAACATCATTTTGAGGTTGAAGCTTTAAGCGAGAAGCCGTTGCCATAATGAACGTTTTTTCGGTTGCTGGAGATCGGCAATCTGCTGCTGGGTTAACCACTGGCCATCTAACACTTTGATCGACTGGCCATTGATACGAAAACCGAACTCGAACGGCAGCTCTAATAAAGGCAGTTCAAATTGAAAACCGCAGCGACGTAGCGGATGCTTTTCACCATCCACGCCCAGTTTTTTCTCCACCACACTTGGGCGATCGATGGTTAATTCAAAACTATGTCTTTGCTGCCCATCATCAATCCATACCTTCGCTTGATATATAGGCTCATACAACAGCCATCCTTGAAATTTAAGGTTTAATTCACTCGAGCTATGGCGACTTAAGCCAGCTTTAGGGCTATCAAGATGCCAGCTCCAAAGACTCGATATATCGGATTTTTGACGGGTAAAATATAGCGCACGTTGATTAGCAGTCACTGACATAGCCATTGATCTCTTATTTAATGTTAATGAATTGCGGTTTGGTTAAGAAACTGTGCTTGTTGAGCTAACCATTGCTCAGCGCCTTGGCAGCTAGATGATAACTGTTTCGCCCACAATTTACCTTGCTCAGCACGCAGGATCAGTTGCTCTCGATCAACACAGAGTTGAGTTAAATGGCCAAGCACGGCCTCTTGATCGGGATAGTCTGCCCAGTAAACGGGAGAGCTAGCCGCCCACTCCACCATACTACCTTGGGCATAAGCAATGACCACTCGGCCGAAACCCAATGCTTCGAGTATAGTGCGACCGAATGATTCATAAAAATGGGATAAGCTTAATACAATATCTAACTTGGCCAATGCCTGCTGCGGCTGATCGACATAACCGGCAAAGTGCCAGTTATTGGGCAAGGCTTGAGCCTGCATTTTACTTACCTCTTCGGTATCAGGCCCATAGAGATAAAAATCCAGCGGTAATTGCTGCGCCTCAGCCCATTGAGCAATCTGCAACATATCCCAAATGCCTTTTTTGGCTAAATTGCTGCTGAGCATGCCGACTTGAAGGCGCGCCTGATTGGGTAAAGGTAAATCGCTGGTCTCATCAAATAACCACGGCGTTGGCCACACAATCGGTTGCCGCGTAGTGGTTAACCACTCCGCTACCGTTTGTGAGTTCGCAATCCATACGTCCACCAGAGGGTCGAAATGCGCCAACCAGGTTGACGGAGTTGCCGCTAATGCCTGACAAAGGCTCGGATCATGTTCTGGCAGTTCACGGACATGTACCGCAGTCGGTATGCCCAGTTGCCGAGCCGCCAGCAGCGGCAAGTCAACCACTAAAGTATTGACATAAACCGCTTTCGCTTTAACCGACTCTAGCCATGTTGACCAAGTGTCTAATGACGCTTCGCTAGTCAAACGTTCTTGATGCCACCACGCCGTTGGAATAAAAGTTACTCGATGGCAATAACGCGCTATTTGCTCGACATACAACGGGTTACCCGCCGCAGGCAACACCACTTCAATTCGATAACCTTCACGCAGCCAATCTTTACTCGCCGCTAATTGCTGCAAAATTTGTACAAAACTGCGCTCAGCGCCAAACTGCTGATTTGATACTTGATGGCCGACATAAACCACCGCTGGCTGGTGCTGCACAGCCTCAGTATTAAGACCTCCTGGTATAGAAATCGGCAACGGCGGAGAATTTGGGTCATGGTATAAACGATGCCCCAGCGGATTTTCAGCACCCGATTCGGGATGAAGAAAAGCATAAGCGGACCCAGAAAAATGCGCACATGGGTCACGCCCTTCACGCCAACCATGCTCAAGGTAGTGATCAACTGCATTCATCTGCGCAGCGGCAACATCAGGGTAGCGCTGCCAATACCAAGCTTCATCAACCCAACCTTTCTCTCGTACATAGCGAATAAAATTATCGCGCTGCAACGCAGCCGAACCTTTACACATGCGGGGCGGCACTGCAAAGGGACGTACGGTCATTTTGGCGGGTAATGGCAATTGCGCTTGCATCACTTGATGCCAGAGTAATGCACTATCATGATATTCCTTACGTACACCGTAAAAACGGGTACGGAGATGGGTTACATGCTGCTGAGTTAACCCCTCGCTCGCTAGCATTCCTAACGCTAAAGGAACCCCAGGCATGACTTCAATCACTGCATCAGGACCATAAAACTGTAATAAGCGATAGTAGTATTCGGTATCGGCATTCACCGCCACATTATCCCAAAATCCCAATTTAGCCAGTACGGAACGTCGAATGAGTAATGATGATACATTGCGATGAATCCACTCACCTTCCATCGGAAAACGCTGAAACTGCAACGCTTCATCACAGCGTATCCAATGGGATACTGAGGCAACCGCTTGTGAATGAGTCAATAGCCCTTGCAATTGGCGTTCGATTTTTTGTGGGTGTGACCAATCATCAGCATCATGAACCGTCAACCAACGGCCCTTTGCTCGCCGCATACCCAAATTACGCGCGGCATAAGCGCCTTGATTATCCGACTGTTGAATCAACTTAATTCTGGCATCACGGGCTTGCCACTGTTTAATAATCTCAACGCTGTTATCCTGCGAGCCATCATCCACCACAATGATCTCAAGCTGCGGCCAGCTTTGCGTAGCCACACAAGCTAATGCTCTATCAATAGTCTGCTCAGCGTTAAAACACGGAATAACTACTGAAACGGTATAATACCAAGGGCAATAGCGCCGCCAGCCCACCTGAAAATCGGCACTTTTAGCTTGTCTTATTTGCTGGTACTCAAGTAATAGCTGCGGCTTATTAGTAGGGTCAAACAAGGCCGTAGGTATGATTAGATCAGCTTGTTGCCAAGCCTGCTGCAACGCTTGCCAAGCACTATCTTTGCCATCGGTCATTGCTATGGCAAGTTGGCGTTCTAGACCATCAGGCCAGTTTGAGTCAGCGAGTAAGTCAACGAGTAACACCTGCTGGTTTTGATGATATAGCGCGGAAAACTGCAATAACCAAGGCGCTTGCTCAGCAACTAATAAACGGCTAACCGCATCATTAAGCATCGGCCGTAAGTAATCACTCACGCGATGCCATTCTCCCTGGCAAGCATAGAAACGCGCTAAGACAAATCCGGCCAAACTCTGGTGGAGGCCTTTCTCCTCAAACAAGGTTTGCAGTGCAGCCAGTGCCTGTACTTGCTGTAAGGGTTGTTGCCACAATATGGATTCCCACTCAAAAGCAGGTAAAGCACAGGGTAAACGATGCTCACGACAACCATGAGTGGTAAAATGCTGCCAAGCATTAACACCAGCCGCGGCAACATCGGGATACTGTTCTAAATACCACTGAGGGTCAAAAACCTCAGCAAACGGTTCTGCTAACACATTCTTTCCTTGCATGATTAATTAAAGAGTATCGCTTGCCAGTCATGGGCGATATCGTACCGCAATGTGTCAATGAACAACATCTGAGAGGGAGTAAAACAAGAAAAACCATGCTCGATAGAGCATGGTTTGGGTTGCCAACTGCCATTGATTAAAAACTTAACGCCGAACCATAAAGTTATCAAAATAGGCACATTCTTGGGTAAAGTTACCGAATTCATCCCTCGGTGCTGACCCTATATTATTTCCACCATGAAAAGTATTAAATAATATGCGCTGAACTTGACTGTCCTGACTATCACTTGCTCGGAAGCGCAGATGATCGTAGACCATGCGTTTTTTGTCATCAATCCAAATCTCAAGATAACCATTAGATGCCGCTGCGGGCTGGTTAACTTGCACCACCATGCGTAAGTGATAATAACGATTGGTTTCAAACTGAAAATTCGATATATATTGAACTGTACCATATTGTCCAGGCATATCTTGATGATAAACATAAGCACCTAAAGTACCATTACGACCAAAAATAAGCCGAGCACTCCAATTTTCATCAAATACGGGATAACCGCCAGTCACATCACGTAATGGCCCCAAGCCATGCAGTTTACCCCCTCGCACAAACTGAAAGTCAGGACAAAAACGCACATCAAAACTTAACTCATAACGTTCAGCAGGTAAAATCGTTGTCGATGCCAACACGCGCTCGCTACCACGCTCGTAACCTTGATAAGTAACCTTAATCGCCGTGCTACCATTAACACCAACTCCCGCTTGCCTTTCTACCCATCGGTTGGCCACTATGGTTTGCCCAAAACTCGACAAACTACCATCAAAAGTTTCACTAAATACTGGCTGAGCAAAACGTTGATAGCACTCGCCGCGAGTCTGAGCCAATTGCCTATCCAATTCATGACCACAACGCAAAGTGACTTGACCATTACGCTGTTGCCACTCAAACCATAGTCCTGAATCAAGCCGCTCTAACCAAGTGTACTGATTGGCCCCATAAACTATCGACTCTCTTACCCATTGTTGAGCATGATAGGCCTGTGCTTGATCGATATCTGATTGAATAAAAGACAAATTCTCTAACTCATAGTGTAAAGGATAAACATTCTGTGTCATTGCTAACCAGGTTGCATCAACCACATCATGACGGCCTGGAGCAAAATCATGGCGCGAACGAGACACCATGCGATCATACGTATCATAGCGAGAGATTATCACCGTTAAGCTATCGAGCTGGTTAAGAGAATCACTTGCCAATATCGAGTCAGTATTACACTGTTGCTGCGACTCAGAAAACGGTACCACTAAGCGAGCGACTAACTCATAATGTCGATTATCCCATGTGGTATTGACCGTTTGGTAACTAATGGTCACTAAACAACGTTGTCCTTGCTGCCATGCGCTGTCTATCGTTCTAACAACTTCACCAACGAGTTGTTGTTGATGTTGATTGAGTGCTTCAAGGGCCAGTTTTTGTTGGCGATCATCACTCATTAAATAGCGTCGCCAGCTAGCCTCTTGCTCACCGATCACCCGCTCACTGCGATACCAACTTTTTTCGATCAGATCATTAGTCTGGACGGATAACGAATCATTAGTGGCTAAATGACGAGCGAATACTGAACCATTTTCTAACCATTGAGGATAGCGTAAATAATACGCTAAGCGCGCTTGTCGAGCATGATGGTGTTGCTCAGCAAACTCTGGCGTTTGCTGCTTCGCAGCGGCAAAACCTTGAACTAACAAGTTCGCCGTTTGATGAAGCTGACGATCGCCGCTGGCAATAAAATCACCATAAAGCTGATCGCGGGTTAATTGGAAAAACGCCATCACATGTTGATCTTGCTCTTCAATAAGATCTTGTAATACCCTTTGTTTAACCGGTTGCTCGGCTAATTGTTCACAACTAAGGTCAGGATAACGAGTTAACCATTCAAACTCGACCTGTTGCCATACCAGTGAAGTAAAAGGGGAGACCACACGCGCCGAACCAGTAACCTCACTGGTAAACTGTGGCGGAGCGGACAGTTGATAAGCTTCTGTCACGACACCATGATCAGAATCATGAGCGCCGACAGGCACATCAATAATCAGTGGGGCAAAGCGCCAGCAAGCAGTCAATTCATTGGGCATGAATTGAAACTGTCCATTTTCTGCTGTCACTGCGAAGGGCTCATGCTCATCCCATTGACCATTAAAGTTATAGTCAATAAATGCGCGAGCACCTGTAAGATAACCATCAATCGCAATACCTCTAAGTACCGCTGTTGGTTCATCCTTGATCGGAGTGGTCGGTGAATTAGTATTAGATTCCGAACCTCCCCCGCAACCCAGTAAAATAGCCGAGGATATAGCCACTGATAAAAGTACACTTGATTTCATAATCGAAGCCTCTTTCCAGCGAACTAAATTAATTATTAGTCGATAAAAATCAGTCGATCAAGTCATTATGATACTTATATCAGTAAAACCATTATTATATTTGTTAATAATGGTTGAA
>NZ_WXWK01000053.1:0-12501 GCF_009904835.1 Vibrio sp. V33_P6A3T137
CATGTGTATACGGGTAGTAGTTTACCCAAGAGCCCTGAGCATCAGAATTATGTTCTAACCCAAACGACCTGAATCGCCAACAACCTTAATTTAAGTCGTCAATATCCGTTTGTAGTAATGTTGTAGATTGATAGAAAGGTACCCTGTAATCACAAAAAACGTCGCGATAATCGTCACTAGACTCAACAACAAAGATAACTCGTAAGTTCTCTATTGATCGGACTGTTAGCCGACTACGTAACCAACCTGCGTAGTTCGTGTCCTTTAAGGCTTCGACACCGTAAAACCATATCCAACGAGGATATTCATTTTCTTTAATAGACTTGTTCAGCTTTTCTGACGACCTAAAATTGTCTCTATACTCTTTCAAATCAATGGTTTCTACCGCAATACCCAAAGATTCATTGATTCGGTTGATCTCCAACACAAATATGTCTGACAGGTTTGCACGAAACACATGATGCCTATACATGTTCAGGCTCCAAGTACACCTAACATATCGTTCAAGTCCTACCTCATAGTGATTAAAATTAACATCAATAGCTTCAAGCCTTTTTAAATACATGGGGAGCCTTTTAAACAAAAAACCACCAAGAGAAAGCTTGATGGTTTTGATTATTAACTGCTTGTTCAGCAGGTAGGTTGCTTTCTTCCTGACCTATTCTTGGCTGCCTATACGGCAGGACACTTGTGGTAGAAGACAGCTTGAATCGCCAAAAATTTCTTGGCTGCCTATACGGCAGGACACCATAGAACATAGTTATCAAGTCTCTGATTCTGCGTGCTTAAAGTCACAAATCGGGAAAATACCCTATAAAATTTACATATTGTAAGTCATTGTTTCTATTTATCTGAACAAGAGTTTTCAGAAAAGGGTTAACAGCGTAACTCAGGTACCGTGCCTCTTCTTTCTTGATTGGTGGCTAAACCATAGCTATTGAAGTTTGCTCCACCACGCTCACCGACAAACTCCTTTTGTACAAACAACATATAATCCTCCCCAGATGAACCGCTGGAGATTGGTATTCGATGAAAACTATCGATGACACGGTCTTCGTTCGTTACTGCTAATCGTTGTTCAGCCCCAGAAAGCTCGGCTCTCACCATGCTACGTTTAATTCGCCGTTTCTTCGAGCCTAAAAAGCTCTTGTTAATCGTTTGGTTGCGAACAAACCTTACTTCCCCCAAGTTCTCCGGTACCTCACAGATACTCGATAGTTCGAATAAACCTTCTTTCACCATCAAAGAAAAATAGGGCTGAAAAGAGAGTCCAATCATCATCTCTTTATCTTCAGCAACAAAGGCTATGGTTTGACCAACCGTAGATTCATTCCAATCAGGGAAGCTCACTCCAATCCTATTCATCGCTTGTCGATTATTGACCATAAACAAGTGCATTTGAGATATACAACGCCCTGCTAACAGCTCATAGTCGGCTTGAACAGGAGTATAACGTACACAGAAGTAGTAACGCTTCGTCATAGTCATCCTTACTTTGCTTTGGAACAATTGAAGAGGCCGCCTTTGATCAAGACAGACATAATAAAGTGCACATCATTTGGGATGGTCTGAGAAGCTGTCATTGTCTCAATCCAATTCTCTGTATTTCTGGCTAATTGGTAAAAGTCTTTTCCATGGGACACATGTCGCCTTGCTATAACGTACTCTCGATCAGCGCCATATTCATTCACTCTTAATGGCTTATCTGCGTTTTCATGCCACCAATCATCAATCGATTGTAGCGCTGCACCAATTTTTTGTCCGTGAAACGCGACGGTTTCCTTTCCGCTCAAAAGCTCTACTGTGGCTAGCTGCTTAGTAGGAATTCCATCTTCTCGACGATCCAAAAACTCTTGGCTTGGGTAAACCTCATCTCCCCAGCCAACCCGCAGTTTTGCTTTGATGTCCATGTAGAAGTATTCGGTTGGGTCAGACAGTGCTCGCTCGAGATAGACTGTAAGCCTTTCTAAGCATTCTGTTGAATTACCATCCCAATGACCATACCAAGAGAGTTTTTGAACATGTTCGACAACAAAAGTATCTAATTCACTGGTCGTCACTTCAATAGTGATATTTCTACACTCACGATTTCGCCATAACCAAGTACCAAGCAAAATGTTCTTCGCATAACGATGGGCTAACTCTTTGTATCCGTTAAGCTCTTTATAAATTTTAGCAAGCATAGACAGTTTGCTGCGTACTTCATCATTACTACAGATATCTGGTGTTAACGAATTGGCTCGAATTCGAAGTGAAAATGCGCAATAAATTTCATCAACGCCGGGTTTTACATAGCACTCTTCGATGAACTGCGGGTTCGAATAGGTCAAGTCTTGAGGGGCAACATTCTTGTCGACGAACTTGTTCCCCTTGTATGCTTCTGAATAACTCCCTTTTGGTGCGCGCAATCGGGTTTTATCTACATTAAGGGGGCACATCTCACCACTGTCGGATAGATAGTAGAAATAAGCTTTACCAGCAGAAAGTGATCGGACATAGTTCAACTGAGTGCAAAGTTCCATAAACGATTAATCCCTATAGTTTTTTATAAGAATAGTTTCGCTACTGCATTCTATCGACCAAAAGGCGTGGTTTAAAAAGTGATCTCGTCCACTAAAACGGACCTCTATCGGGTTTACTCGCTTAGCAAGCCCTATCGCATTCTCCGCATAAGCATGGCAACCTGTGATTGCGTTATCCCGCTTAGTTGGATGCTCTAATAAATGGTAACCAAGAGAAACGGGCAAGTTATCATCGTCTTGAATGAGCAACCGCTCTAACTGATCAAAACTAGTAGGTTGCTTTTCACTTGGGTATAACCATCGCCCGTATGCAGGTAATCCTTTTAAAACATGGAAAAGTTCACTCCTGCCTGTAAATGTTCTAAGCCACTCAATCTGCGTCGATAGCTGTGGTTGGTATAATGCCCCTCCGGCGAAAGCAACGGGAAGGGCCGTTTTAAGCGCTGATCTAAAATCTGAAATTCGGCTTTCACTATGAACTCTGATAACTAAGTCTATTTCTAGGTCCGCCAATCGTTCACTACGAATGGTTGGTCGTTTCGCATTAGAAACCGTTCTAGCTTTGGCCACTGAATTAGGTTCTGTCAACTTGGCTGTTGATTGAATATTCTCGTTTCGAACATAAAAAGCGAAACTCGAAAACTCAACTGAGGAACCATTGTTAACTAATTGATTAAATTTCCTTTGATAATCGTGCATGAACCCCCAAATGGCCGTCAAAGACGGCACACCACACAAACAAGGGTTACTCATCGCTACCGCGTCTTGCACTCTCATTGACGACAGGTAGATATATTGCTCCCCCGTCACCATATCTTGATTGTTAATTGGCTTACTAAGTTGCTCAAGCACCCATGTCACTTGGGCTTTAGCTACCTGCATCAGTTTTGGGTGATAAGCAAACTTGGCAGAATAGATATTATTTTGAAACGCGAGATGTAAGCGTCGGTTAAACTCACCAGCCAAAGAACCAAGCTCCCATTCTGGTAACGACAAAAAGGCTTGAGCTAAGGTGTCGTCATGCTCTAGTTGCTGCTGATTGGATTCATATTCGGCGATATCTCTTAGCTCAATGAGTGGAAGCATCCACAAGGCTATCTGCTTTCGTAAAATCTTACTCCTAACCTGACGAGCTCTTTCTCTTTGCCGCTGTGTTTTGGCTGGCTCAGACCCAATTAGGCGATTTAGTACCTGACAAATTTTGGCGTTAGTTACCTGATAGTCATCAAAGTAATGACCACTCTTTTGACGGCTTGCCGTTAACGTCCCACCCTTGGTCTGTTTAACGTCTAGCGGGTAATTTAGGACTCTCATATACCCACCCAAACTGCCACACAGGTTCCCAATACTGGCAGAGTTAGGCAGTGACGAAGAGACAAAACTGAACTTGTTTTCTGGACTTCGCGCTCTTATTTCTAGTTCGCACTGAAGAGCGTGACTCACAACGGGGGTGATCGAAACATAATCATCCCCCCAAGGAAACCGTAATTGCTTACTGTAAACACTAACACTGTTGGGAAAACTATTTTCAGGAAGTTGTTCTTCAATTGCACGTTGTAAGCGAGCAAGTGATTTCACATCCAAGCCAAATTCTGTAAGTAGATCGAGCCAAACTGGGTTTTTCTGCTGAATAAGCGAAAGAATACACACTGGCTGTGATTGCCATTTAAAAGGATTCAGTAACCATAATGTGTGACGATAGACAGCAGAATTATGAGCCCATCCCAATCGCTGATCCAATCCTGCACTTGAAATAAACTCCTCGGTTGTAGAAAGAGGTCGCGCAATTATCCGTTGATCCTTAACACGACAGTCTGGAAACTTTAGGTTATGAGTGTGGAACCACTGAATTTCAGCAAGAGAGGCATCTAAGTTTTCAGAATCTTTTAAATACCGTTGAGCTCGGGCTACATCCAACCAATCCAAGCACCTATCAGCTTGATGACTAGAACTGAGATTGAGCAAAATCGTCAACGTTTCTTGTTCATACCCTTCAACACAAACGTCTTCGGTATAGGGCATGAACATCTTTTTTAGAGCAGTTTGTTTTATTGCTTCGTCTTCAATTGCTAGTAGATCACTTAATTTCGTCATAATTACCACTCAGGTAGATACACGCTTAAACCGTCATTTTCAGAGCACATGCGAGTCAACTTTGTTTCGATGACACTTCTTAGGGTGAACGCTGATTCATGACAGGCAATTTTGGTATGCATCCTCGGCCTAATCGCTGCTTTAATCTCACCAAACTCATACAACCGATACACCTCATCCGTTGTGCAAGCAAGTAATGTGGACGCTTCTAAGGAGCTTAATAGCACATCGCCTACATTCCCTTTGCTACTTAAAGGTAGTGTTGCCATTAACTTTGTAAAATAGGCTAACATTTGAGTGAGCACGCTATTCCGATTTAACTGCCTACTTGGTAACTGGCGGCAATCTTTAAGCAAAGCGCCAAAAACTTCATTGAAAAACGTCTTTTTCCAATCTTTGATTCGAATGAGATCGGCTTTGTTTACCAACTCATCGAGTTCCTCCTCCAGCACTCTTGGCCAACAAGAACAATACTCAACAAATGACTCAAAACTGATGTTCTCAATATCGCCGTAACGATTAACGTACCATAGTAAAAAGCCATAGCGCTCAGAGAGCGTCATTTTAGCATTCAATAATCCCAAAGGTTTTGAGTCATTTCCTGACAACCATCGAGCAACCAGTAGCGCAGCCACTGGCGCATCTGCAACCGGTGAGTTGCGGAGTTCAAAACCGCATTCGCACTGGCTAATACTCTCAGTGGTTTGGTACTCTAATCTCGATTGGCACTCTGGGCAGTGATGAACCAATTTACAGCTATGGCGCTCACAAACTTGGTAAGAGATAAATTGCCACAGCTGGCGAATGTATGGGGCCTCACTAATACATAAGGGGCAAATAGGCGTGAAGCGTTTAGCAAGAAAAACAAAAGGATAATCAGAACCCAACCGATGAACGGCTTTGTATGCGGGAGAAAATTGAGCTTTTGAATGTGATAGCGCGAGACGCAGTACACCAAAGTTGTTGAGCTTTAATTGGTTCTCAAGATGGATAAGCACTCGCACCCGCATTTGGCTTGTGGTTTGCGCGTGGTAGATATTGATTCGGTTGAGCTCAAGAGGGAAAGCACCGGGAATCGCTTCATGCTGATCCAACGTGTCATACCAGATGTCTTCAGCAAAATGAGAAAATCGCTCGTAGCCTTGTTCTTGCGATAAGCGCAACAAGAAGCTTTCAAGCGATTCGTCAGGGTAAAGTTGAATGTCCGTTTTCACATACCACCATAATAAAACTTAGATTATCTAAGTTTTATTATTGCTGCTATTTTAATTAAATCAAATTTAGTGGGTCAGATTGTGACTAAAGAACATAACTAATATCGAGCAAAGTGTCGACTCTATTTTATTAAGCCTTCAATTAACGTTTGCAACGACGCATTCCACTCTTTCCTCTTAACAGAACTTGAACTTTTTAGATGCCAAACATGCTTTTTTAGTTGGTTGCTAATAGTAATCTTCCATTCCTCATCATCCGGAAGTACATCCAATATCTGTTCAAACGCAAACAACATCTGTGCCACAAACCAGCGGTATTGAATATAATCTTTTTGATTAACTTTTAGCACCTGTTCATCCGCATAAGCAAAATCCGGCAATTGTAGGCACAACTCCAAAAACCTTGAATAAGCAGAGTATGCAGTGGCGCGTCTAGCTTCTTCTTTTGAACTAGTCCATTGTCTATAAGCGAAAACTGCAGTTACAACGGCAACAATACAAATAACGATATTGGCCAAACTTACCCATAGACTGAGGTCAAGCAAAGCGGCCCAACCTGTTTTAAAACATGTCATTTTCTATCCTTTTTCATCGTTACGCCTGCTGGTTGTGTTTTAATGACTTTATCAGATTGCATCCCTTCACCTACGTTGTCACGCCTAAAATCAAACATATTCATTTCAAAAGTGTTGATGGATACTTGGTTACTCCCACGGCTATGGGCAATCAAGCGATGATACGGTTCACTATATGGAGCTTTTGCGCAAGAGCCTCCGTACTCTCCAGAGTTTACTAAGACTACAGGTTGGAACATATGGTAGTGAAGCGCGTCAATCATACTATCGAATGTATTAACATCTTTATTTAGTGCACATACAATGTAAGCGTTGGACTTATCCCGTAAGTCTGCACTTAAGGAAATATCTGTCGCGTCATAACAGATTGAGCCTGTAAGCATAAAACCTGGGTCGTTAGGAAACCTAGGATGTTTAAGTTCAAGCATCAATTGATACGGTCGCCATGACTGTATATGGCTTTTTTCAGCAGACATCATATTCTGCTTGCCTTGAAACCGGATAAGCTCCTTTTGATTGGTATTTGCCTTTGATGGTACGATCCAAACAGCGCAGTTATTTGGCCCTTTAACACCTTCCTGCTCAATATAAACTAACCCCGCATAGATGATTGCATGGCTCTTACGCGATAATGCGATCAGAATATCCATATCATCTCGATGAACTGAAAGTTCAGGCCATACGATTAAATCAATTTTTTTACCTCGTTCATTACGTTCTTCATCAGTTACTCTCTGGGTATCAATATGCTTGCAAACTAATGCAGCCACATCGGCAATGTGCCTTCGATGAATCGAACGAAACTTAATATCATCCAACATCCAACCGCAATCAAAGTCACTAATTCTTGGTAGCTTCGATTGAACCATTGCGACCGTCAGGTCACGCTTATCAGTGCTCCAATCAAGAGTTACTAACTCTATCAAGCTAGGCATTTTTGAGTGCGTACAATACATCTTTTCTAAAGTACTTAAGCGCTGAACAATTAGATGTTTAACAGAAGCGATAGTCCATTGGTTAGGCCATGTATAACCTTGATCGTTAACATTAATACCAGGCCAAATGAGAAGTTTTGATATCAGTGTGGTTAGCCAATGAGAAACCTGCGCAGACTCACCAGCTATTGATTGTGGCGTATTCATCATCCCCAACGACCTTTTATCTTGGCTAGTTTTAATACCTCGATAACCAAGCTTTGTTGGAATGGACGAGCCAAAACCAGACCAGTCTATATTCCCGACTAATGCAGATCGTGCGCAAATTGCTATTTTTTGGATCGCACTAATTTCAGGGGATTCACCAGTTAGATGTGGACTCAGAGGGGACTGAGATTCGGTAAGCGCAAGGCTGATTTTTAACTTAGAATTGAACAGCTCTTGTTGGGGTGTGCGATGATAGCTAGCGTTTTTGAGCGCCACTTTAGTTTGTATAACGTCTATCAGTTGATTGGTTTTAGCTTCAAGTAATTGCTTAGGCTCTTCCAATAATGTCAACATTAATTTGAGCAACATGACTTCATTCGCTAAAGGATTATCATCTCGTAGCGTAATGCTCAGTAATGACTTGTCTCCACTAATCTTATCCAGCGGCCCGATGGAAGCTTTACGATCAATCGCATATTGCTTAGCAAGTGCTTTGATACTCGCTTGTTTTGCCCATTCAACACCAAGAGAACGTGCATACCTGATCAGGGCTATGAACAAACTTAGATTTTGCGAAACAATTTTGGTTAATATATCTAAGCAAACATCAGAGGGTAACTTTGCCAAAACACACGAAATTGATCGATTCAAAGATTTATTGTCATCGCTAAGTTGCGCTGCAAGCAACACATTTGCAGCAACCCGAGAAGCATTGAGCGCGCTATCAAGTGATATTTCCCTAAACCCCTTGATAAGCTTGATGATCATATCGTGATCAGCGTTATTTGACCTTTCTTCTAGGTTCGAATCTCGTCTACATAGCAGTAAAAACTGTGCTTGCTCTAGCAACAGATCGAAATTACCGCGACTATCGCCTGCATCATGACAAACCAACATTGCGTGATGTTGAAGATGCTCGAAATATTCATCATATTTAGCATGAAGTGGAATAAATTTTGGATCTAAACGGTCAATAACAATCGCGCTATGACGATATACTTCGGATAAGCAGTATCGTGCAACCGCTTGAATTTTTAGCTCCGGTTCAGCTAACTTCTTATTCAGCTGATCTAAAACAGGCTCTAAAATACGACTACATGGATAAAGTTCTAGCCCTTTTTTAAGTAACAATACGAGTGAAGGGTCATGTGACCATGCCGCTATCAAGCGTCTTGCTAAGCGCTCTTGCAAATAGTCCCAATCACCTGCAATAGGGCTTCCATTAGCATCAACTTCATGGGCGCTGAAATTACGAATGCGTTTGAGTAGCTTGGATATTTTATTGGCAGCAAAGCGTTTGATTGTATCACCACGAACATCAAGTTGGCTTTTATTTATTTGAGCAAGCCTATTTGGGGTACACGTATCATCTTGTTCCGGTACTTGGCCACTAGCGACGATAGATAGTAAAGATTCTAACTGGCCTAGGGTTTCTTGGGACTCATCAAATGCAATTGGCCCACTAAGTTTTTGCTGAATATGGGTAAGTTCTTTAGATATCCCAGCTACACGTGGCTGATAGCGATGTATTTTAGTTTTACCATTGTTTAACTTAAGGTCATCTAGTTTAGATTTTGTGATGACTTCTTTGATAGTTGCAATGACGAACTCTTTAACATCAAATTTAGAAATCGGAGTATCAGGAATTTTAGGAGTCGCAGATACAACCAAACGCATGTCATCAACATATCGGCAATAATCAACCAAAGTGACTTCAATATCAGCAATACAGATTTTAGGTTTCAATATACTCCCAATTAAATCCCTAACATTTTCGTCAAACTCAAGCATGTATACGTTAGCTAAAAATCCGCCAGCTACTAAACCCTGTGGAATTCCTTTTGGTGCAGACATCACCTCTTCATTTTTACAAACCTTATTAAATTCCATAGCAGCCTGTTCACTCCACTCCCAAGTTTCAAAGGCTGCAAGTAATTTATTAAGATATTTAACTTCTCCTGCGGGTTTAGTTTCCACGCTAGCGACAGTTTTTATGAGTTCACACAACTTTTTGCGGTTAACCAAATCAAAAAACTTGGCGAGGTCTAAATCTAGAATGAATACTTCATGATTATCATCAAGTTCCGTTCTCGCTTTCTTTGCAAAATAGAAAGGGCGCTCTAAAAACTTCCGGTTATCTACAAAAAATTTACTGTAAGTGGTGGTGCTACCATAACTGTGCTCCGCATTACCCTGTTCATCGTAGCGGCAATAAAGGCGATTACCGTAACTCACCACTTTTGTTTCATGTACAAACTCTAGCTCAGCGCTGGGATCACCTTGCCTTGTTTCTACCTGATTACCTATACACATCATCAACAAGGTCATAATACTTTGTTCACGAATAGGTATATGTGCAAGTGGTCTCAATGAAAATGGTAAATCATCAGGTTTTTCAGTGCTCTTTTTAATTTCTTCAGAGTTCTTGTTGTATTCATCCAAAGCTTGATTTTTCGGCTTCCAAGTTAAACATTCTTCAGAACCAAAACCTGTCTTTTTGAACTCCCAGTTATGTTGCTTAGGTGCGGGTACAAGTTCTAAAGGCTTAAAAATCAATTCATCTTGTTGTAAATCACTGCACCACTGTTGTGCACTTTCCAACAACGATAATGCCGACAAGTCCAGTTCAAAATTGTCGGCATACCAATTAGCAGTACGGATATATTGATGACTTTTTTTCCATGCAAGCGTCATCAACAAACTGTCAGTTAAGTAATCGTCATCTAAGACAAGCTGCTCATATTTCTTTGCAATACTTGGCATGGTCTAGTTCCTTAAACAGCCTGTTCAACAAGTGCGTACGTGAGCTTAAGTTGAGTAGTCTGAGAGGCTTTTAATCGAGCTTTACGTTGAACCCAAATTCCTAATAACTCTTTAACTTTAGTTACTAACCACCCAACGTATTTAATCGCAGGAGGTATGAATTGGGTAATAATGTTGATTTCAGATAACTTAGCTTTATTAATGCTGCTGACCATATGGTTTACTCGTACAGAGACTCAATAGCCAATCAGTATATCGTAAAGCCAATATAAATCCGAGCGCGCATCATTCACGGTGTAATTAAGTGAATGTTGCGATAACTCTTTGTTTAAAATCACCTAAACGTAATTCGTGATAACCTTCGAAATCAGAGTGAAAAGTGTTTTGAATCCCATTGATTTTTGACCAATTTATCTGAGTTGACGACTCTCCAGATATCATAATCTTATCGTTCAACAAATCTGTAGGGGTAAAACTCTGTGCTTTATCTGGTTCATCAGTCTGTTCATTCGCTTTAATAAATAAACACGACTCTGGAATATCCTGTTCAATTCTTTCAGCAAACCCAATCAAACTTTCTTCAGCAAAGGTATACAACCATGCTTCTTGGTTCAGTGAGTCGTTAACTCTTAATATTCTTCCAAGGACCTGTCTGAAATAGAGTTCTGTTTTCACTGAGCTCATATGACAGCAAACCTGAAGCCTTGGGATATCGGTACCTTCACTTATCATCCCAACACTGACTATCCACTGAACATTCGAGTGTCGAAAAGATTCAATTTCACTTAGTGGGTTTACATGGTGATAAGTCACAATGCTGGCTGATTGATTAAACCGCTCGACCAAGCGTTTTTGAATATCTTTCGCGTGCTTGATAGAAGCAGCGACCACTAATCCACCTGCGTTTGGAGAAAACTGCCTGATCTCTGCTAACTTTTGGCAGCCACTACTCAAGATGTAATGCATCGCTTCTTCATTGTGAATGACGCTTTGATAAGAAACATCTGATTGTTTAAGGCACTCCAAAATGGACGCAAAATGTTGTCTATTGCCGCCAGACGTAATACTCAAATGCTCGTTATCGATTAAGGCAATGTTCGGTTGGCGACAAACTCCGTCTATAACAGCTTGCTTTAAACCATATTGATAATCGCAAATAAGCATCCCTTCCGGGTCAGAATATTCTGCCATCACAATCGGCAGTCTATCTGAACGCCAAGGAGTGCCTGATAATGCCAGCGTATATCGTGCAAGTCCTTGTATCTTTGAAACTATCTCTACACCCCAAGAGTTTGATCGACCATCTTCTTCAAAAGAACAATGATGAATTTCATCAAATACGACTAAGACTCGATGTTTGCTGATAGTGTTCCAAAAGTTATCGTCAAAAAAACGGATCGATTGGTAAGTATAAGATCCTCCCAGAGAACCTAACCCTCCGTTAAATGAGCACTCTAATTTCCATGCAAACGTTTTTTGCATCCCTTCAGCTACGGACAAAGATGGCGAAAAACAGAGCACTAAGTCAATCATACCTTCTTCAAATAACCGTCTTGCCACCTCGGCAGCCATAACGGTTTTACCTGCACCCGGAGTGGCTTGGCAGAAGAAATGCGGTCGACTATTGGATGCAAATTTCTTGATGGCCAGCTGTGCACAGTCGGCTTGCCACACTCTTAACATTGTTGAGCCTTGTCTTGTGCCACTTTGATCCAATTGGTTAGTGCATTGATTTTGCCTAATAACTTGGCTGATCGCTCTCTCGCTACGTTAAATAAGGGTTGCATCTTTTGTTTACTGTGTGGGAAACGCGTCAATAGCGACTGATATTCCTCTATCTCTCCTAGCGTAATCTCAAGCTCTCCTTCATATTGTTTTTTCTCTTGCTCCAATACCGTTAGAGGTGTATCAGCAGTTTGAATCGCTATTGGATCAACGTTAGCTTTACTCTTTCTAGCCGCTCGGGGCTCGACTGTGAGCGCTTTGAACTCACTAGTCTGATGGTAACGTTTCAATCTGTGAGTCCCAATAGTGGAAAGCCAACCTTTCTCCTCAAATGATAGCAGTTGCTTATAAATATACTTTCGAGCGTCATCCTTACTCGGGAAGATCACACTACTGTTTAGTAAAGCATCCCTAGCATCTATAACTGAAAAGTCATCCATTCCTTTTTCAATCAACAGGTTAAACA
>NZ_WXWK01000099.1:0-12157 GCF_009904835.1 Vibrio sp. V33_P6A3T137
CATCCAGTCTGACTTAGTGTAGTTGGTAGAGCATTCAGAGTTTTACGGCCGTCGAACTTTCTTGGTCACTAGCAACTACACGATACCGATACGACTTGAAGGTTGAGCGAATCCCGTCGATGCTTCAAGTGGCAAGGTAAATGCTGCTTTTTCCTTATTAACTCCTATGTTTGTATCCGCCCAGTTCATTTTGTTCTGGGCTTTTTTTTGCACCTCATACCGCTAATGGCTAAGAAAGCGTATAATGCTCTGCTGACTTGTTAATACCCCATGAATTCATGAAGCTCTCTCATAGCCCAATCACCCAGCATCGCTTTCAAGGTGTGGATTTCTATTTAAAACGTGATGATAAATTGCATCCACAATTTTGCGGCAATAAAGCGCGTAAATTTCTTGGTCTACTCGAATTGGAAGCGCCGGCGATCACCACTTTAATTAGCTATGGATCCGTGCAAGCCAATTCTTTGTATTCATTGGCAGGACTCGCAGCGATTCGTGGTTGGAAATTAGAATATTATGTTCATCGGATCCCTAAGTGGCTCCAACAACGGCCAATCGGTAACTATCGGGCCGCGCTCGAACTGGGTGCGCAAGTGATGACGACGGAAAATGAGGCGATCAATCATCCACACGATCATATCGTGCAAGTGCGTCAGCCTGATGAGCACTGCCTCTTTATTGAAGAAGGAGGACGCTCTCCTTTGGCTGAGTATGGCGTTAAGCAACTCGCTCTTGAATTACTCGAATGGATTCAACAGCAGCCAAAACAGCACTGGATTATCGCTTTGCCATCAGGCACCGGAGCGACCTCGCTCTACCTGCAAAAGGCACTGCAACCTCATGATATCCAAGTGATTACTTGTCCTTGTGTCGGTGGTGCGGACTATTTACGCCAACAGTGGCAACAACTCGCAGATACCCTTTATCCAACGATTATCGAACCTTCGCGTAAACATCACTTTGGCCATTTATATCGCGAGGATTATCAAATTTGGCAGCAGCTCTATGAGCAAACTCATGTTGAGTTTGATTTGCTGTACGACCCATTGATGTGGCGCTGTTTACTTGATTGGCTACCGAACAACCAACAATATTCGTTGATCTATATTCATCAAGGCGGTTTGTTAGGCAATGAAAGTATGCTACCTCGTTATCAGCGTTTGTGTGGGGAATAAAGGATAGAACGAGAAAACGTCTACCGCCGACAGAGATACTGTGAAAGCAAAAAAGTAGAAGCTGCAGTTTGATGGGGTAGCATACCAACGGTTATCCATCTAACTGCAGCCTCAACGAACAAGCTCATGCCAGTCAATTTAGGTCGCTAATCTATCCTGTGGTTTGACTTTTGGTAAGCCAATCGAAATTAAGGTGGTCAGTAATAAGAAAGCAAAAGAAACCCATAAGCACGCGGCTAATCCCCACTCTTGAAATATCCAACCAGATAAAATGGTGCCAATCAAACGCCCCATCGCATTGGCCATGTAGTAAAAACCAACATCCAATGACACGCCATCTCCCTTGGCATAACTGACAATTAAATAAGAATGCAAGGATGAGTTAACCGCGAAAATCGCACCAAAAAGTAATAATCCACCGATGATCACCATTTGCGGATGCCATTGAACGTGAATACTGTAAGCAATCACTCCGGTCACTAAAGCCAATAAGGCGGCCCACCCCATGGCGGAACGTCCATCCGGTACTTGACCAGAAGCACTACCGGTGATTTTCGGCGCAAACCCTTGGATAACACCATAGCCAATGACCCACAAGGCTAAAAATCCGCCCACGGCACTGTGATCCCAGCCAAATACACTACCAAGATAAATTGGTAAAGCGATCACAAACCAGACATCACGGGCTCCGAATAAGAACATCCGCGCCGCCGATAAAATATTCACGCTACGTGATTTGGAAAAAATTTCTGAAAATTTGGGTTTATTTTTGGCTTTGCCAATATCGGCTTGTAGACTAACGAGGCTGCCAACAAAGACGGCCAATAATACGCCAGCCATCGCCAGCACTGCATATTGAAAACCGATCAGCGAGAGCAAGACACCACCAAGGAAAAAACCGGCTCCCTTCAACGCATTTTTTGACCCAGTAAGAATAGCTATCCATTTATATAACGCCCCTTGTGCATCATCTGGTAGCAACGTTTTAATGGCACTTTTTGCGCTCATTTTATTGAGATCTTTGGCAATACCAGAGAGCGCTTGTGCTGCCATCACTAACGGGATCGTCAACCACGCGGCAGGTACGGCTAACATTAATAAAGCGACGATTTGCATCCCTAATCCAATATTCATGGTGCGATTTAAGCCAAGCCTTGCACCAAGCCAGCCACCAATTAAGTTAGTCACCACGCCAAAAAATTCATAGAACAAAAATAACGAAGCGATCGCTAACGTCGAATAACCTAAATCATAAAAATACAGCACCACCAACATGCGCAATGCGCCATCGGTAATGGTAAAATTCCAGTAATTGAACGTCACCAGCATATATTGACGAACATTATGATTGAATTGGGACAACATGGATGATCACTCTTTTTGAAAAAGAGCTGCATCAATGCAGCTCTTACTAGGGGTTATTGACCGACAAACTGATGAATATAATCGACCTGATCCGCTTTAGTGAAAGCACCTGGACGCAAAGCCTGCACCTTGGCAATGATCGTTTCCAGTGGCCAGCCCTTCTCAAGCAAAACATGAGCGGCTAATAATCCCGTACGACCCGAGCCCCCCATACAGTGCAACGCCACTTTATCACCAAGACTTAAAGCTTTATGTACTAAAGGGGCAATGTGTTGCCAGCGAACATGGAACGCTTCATCCGGTGCACAATCATCAGCGATTGGTGCATGCAACCAAAGTAGCCCGGCTTTCTCTACCTCTTCTGGCAATTGGCCAACGCCATGTTCTTGCATCTCTTGTTGGCTCAGCGCGGTCACCACAACCGTGACTCCTTGCGCCTTTAATTGTGCGATACTTTCGGTAAGCGCCGTTTGTTTTGTGCCCGGACAAGGCGTGAGGATCAGCCCCGCTTGATCAGTAATCGGCAGTTCCCAAGTTGGATGTGTCATTGTCTTTTCCTTATACTGAGCCAACGTTACGCGCCAGTTCAGAGGTACGCGTTGCGTAGCCCATTTCGTTATCGTACCAAGCGTAAATTTTCACCATCCGTTTACCCACCACCATGGTTGATAAAGCATCAACAATCGTTGAACGCTGATCGCCTTTATAGTCAATCGATACCAATGGACGTGTTTCAAAGCCTAAAATACCTTGCAGTTCATTCTCTGATGCCGCTTTAAGCAAAGCATTAACCTCATCAACGGTGGTATCACGTTTAACATCAAAAATAATATCGGTCAGTGACGCATTAGCCAGTGGTACTCGTACCGCATGACCATTAATTTTGTCTTTCAGATCAGGGAATATTTCGACAATCGCGGTTGCCGAACCAGTCGTTGTTGGGATAAGGCTCATCCCACACGCACGAGCACGGCGCAGATCTTTATGCGGCGCATCTAAAATGGTTTGCGTATTGGTTAAATCGTGAATGGTCGTAAATGAGGATTGCTCGATGCCTAATTTTTCATGGATCACTTTAACAATCGGTGCAATGCAGTTGGTCGTGCACGATGCCGCCGTAACAATTCGGTGTTGATCTGGGTTAAAAATATGATCGTTAACACCGACGACAATGTTCGCTACACCCGGCTCTTTTACTGGAGCGGAAACGACGACTCGCTTAACACCTTGAGCAAGATACAGATTAAGTAACTCCGTTTTACGATGTTTACCCGTCGCTTCAATCACCACATCACAACCTGACCAATCTACGGCATCAATGGCTTTTTGTTGAGAGGTTTGAATCTTATGTTGACCAATCATGATGCTGTCGCCATCTGCCAAGACAGGGTGATGCCAACGACCTTGTACAGAGTCAAACTCTAACAAATGAGCCAACGTTGCCGCATCGCCAGCCACATCATTAATCTGCACAAATTCCAGCTCTGGCCAATCATAAGCCGCGCGCAATGCCAAGCGGCCAATTCGGCCAAATCCGTTAATTCCTACTTTAATCGTCATGATTTATTTCCTTAATAATGATCCGTTCATCCGTGTGACTTGAAAGCCCTTCAAGCCACACGGAATAATTAAGCACAACATGTTGGCCGAGATTTCATCGCCGCCAATCGCGCAATATCAAGCTGATATTCAGTTCGTAAACACTGAGAGTCGACTAAGCCTTGGATCTGTTTTCTCATCCAGCCAGGTAGCTGATCTGACAGACGATAAAATACCCACTGACCTTGACGGGCATCGACGACAACGCCACTCGCCCTTAATAAAGCAAGATGGCGCGATATTTTGGGTTGGCTCTCTTCTAATGCCGCGGTTAACTCCGCAACGCAGAGGTTCTGTTCACGAGCGATCATTAATAAGCAACGCACTCGGGTTTCATCAGCCAACAGTTTAAAAAATTGATGAGGTAGCATAATTCTATTACCTTATATGGATATGCGAATATCTTAACTGCGTGCTAATCGCTGTCAATGGTAATCCAGCCGTTGTCATGAAATTTTCATATTCAAAAAGATCATCTTGTTGATGTCATCAGAGCGTCATCCCCCAGTGCTAATCTGCGCTGACTGACCGAGAAACCGGGTTATGCCACACCCCCACCGCTCCCCTCTGTCACATGATTGTCATATAACTTCCATTTTACTGTCATACAAACCACCCAAAATCCGTTTTAGTTAAACCAAACACAACCGCAATTTGAAGGCATGATGCCATAGCGGTTAACAATGTGAATGAACGAGGGAAATACTATGAAGTTTGGACGCAACGCGCTATTGCTTGCCTCAACCATCGCCACGGCTATCTCAGCACCTGCAATGGCTCGTGAAACTATCCAAATTGCTGGCTCATCGACTGTGCTGCCATTTTCATCAATCGTTGCTGAAGAGTTTGGGCAAACTTTTGCTCAATTTAATACACCGATTGTTGGATCAGGTGGTTCGGGCGGCGGCCTTCGCCAGTTTTGTCAAGGCGTTGGTGTCAACACCATTGATATTGCTAATTCTTCTCGTCCTATCCGTCCCAATGAGCTTGCGAACTGTAAAGCCAACGGCGTGAATGAAGTCATCGAAGTGAAAATCGGTTACGACGGTATTGTCTTTGCTTCACGCACCGACAGTGGCAGTTTTGCACTAAAACCTGAACATGTCTTTAAAGCAGGCGCAGCGCAAATTCCTCAAAACGGTAAAATGGTTAATAACCCTTACACCAACTGGAAACAGATTGATCCTTCACTACCGGATCAAGATATCTTATTGGTCATTCCTGGCTCTAACCACGGCACCCGTGAAGTGTATGAAGAAAAAGTTGTCCACCCGGGTTGTGCAACGTTTGCTGAAGTCAAAGCCATGGATAGCAAAGCCAAAGAAAACTTCTGTAACGCGATTCGTACCGATGGACGCGTGGTGGAAGTCGCTGGTGACTATACAGAAACACTGGCTCGCCTCGATGCACAGCGTAACGCATTAGGCGTATTTGGCCTCAGCTTCTATGACCAAAACCGTGACCGCTTAAAAGTGGCAACGGTCGATGGTGTCACTCCTAGTTTAGAGACCATTTCAACGGGTGAATATCCGGTTTCTCGTCCTTTATTCTTCTATATCAAAAATGCCCACGTTGGTGTTGTCCCTGGCCTACTTGAATACGCTCAATTCTTCGTCAACGAGCAGATTGGTGGCATGGGTAGCCCATTAGAAGAAGCTGGCCTAATCCCAATGGATGACGCTGAGCGCGCGCAAGTGTCAAACGATATTCGCAACCGTAAGACTTTATAAATAAAGTAATAATTCAGTAAGAGAGGCATTAACGTCTCTCTTACTATTGCTTTTAAAAGGTAATCACAATTATGAATAATATGATGCTAATGGTGGTACTACTGGCAGTCATGGCTCTGGCTTATCAGCTCGGGCTAGTGCGCAGTAAAAGAGTGGCATCAACCAGCAGCGGGCAGACTCAACGCTTGCATTCTCGTCCAGTTTATCACGGTGTATTGACCCTACTTTGGGCTGTCGTACCCGCTTTTTTAGTGTTTGTTTTATGGACGACATTTTCTCCTAATTTCATTCAAAACTTAGTGCTCAGCAGTATCCCCAGCGAGTTTCAACCCGCTACCGCCGATCACGCTCGTGTATTGATGAACCAATTGAATAACTTAGCCAGCGGCTTTGCCGTAGTCAGTGAATTCAGTGATTATCAAATCGCGGCAGCTGAGTACCTACAACAGGTACAATTTACCAGTCACGTTATCTTAAGTAGCTTAATGGCGACTTTAGCCGCGACAGGCGTCGTCTTTAGCACCCGTCGCATTCGCCCTGATTTACGTGCTCGTAACCAAGTTGAACGTGCATTGCACATCGTACTTATTCTCTGTTCTGGTGTAGCCATTCTGACGACGATTGGTATTGTGCTGTCGATGCTGGGAGAAGCCTTTCGCTTTTTTAGCTTTGTTGACCCACTCGATTTCTTTTTTGGTACGACATGGAACCCGCGTTTCTCAACCGTAGGCACCAGCGGCCAAAGTGGTTTTGGTATGCTACCGCTGTTAGCGGGAACGTTCATGATTGCGTTTATCGCTCTTGCCGTCGCCATTCCAGTCGGTTTGATGGCCGCGATTTACTTAGCCGAATATGCCCCCAGTCGAGTTCGCTCTGTAGCGAAACCGATTATTGAAGTACTGGCAGGGATCCCAACGATTGTCTATGGCTTCTTTGCCCTGATCACCGTCGGCCCTTTTCTGAGTGAGATAGGTGAATTCTTCAATATTGATATCCGTGCTACCTCAGCTCTAACAGCAGGGGTCGTGATGGGGTTAATGATCATCCCGTTCATCTCTTCTCTTTCCGATGACATCCTCACCCAAGTTCCTAAAGCCTTAAGAGATGGCTCGCTGGGTCTCGGAGCGACAAAATCAGAAACGATACGTAAAGTCGTCCTGCCCGCAGCGCTGCCGGGCATTACCGGAGCCGTACTACTCGCCGCCAGCCGTGCGATTGGCGAAACCATGATTGTCGTGTTGGCTGCGGGCAATAGCCCGGTCTTAACCGCTAATCCTTTTGAAGCTGTATCGACGATGACCGTGACAATCGTCAATCAATTAACCGGCGATTTGGATTTCTCTAGCCCGCAATCACTGGTGGCCTTTGCCTTAGGGTTAACGCTGTTTGTGATTACCCTGTTTCTTAACGTCATTGCGTTAGTCATCGTACGTAAATACCGCGAACAATATGAGTAATTTCATGGACAGTATTATGCCAACTTCAACTCAATCAATGAGCGATACGAATAAGCTACGTGAGAAAACACAACTGCGTATTGCAAAATCACTCAAAAAACGCCATGCCAGTGAACGTCGTTTCAAAGCGTTTGGTATGGGAGCTGTTGGCCTAGCCCTCAGCTTTGTATTGATCCTGTTTGTTTCCGTTTTTTCCAAAGGCATTCCTGCTTTTTGGCAGGCGACGGTAAGTTTGAACGTTTATTTCGATCCTGAGGTAATCAATATTGAGCCGAAACCCGTTCAGCTCAGTGGCGAATCCGCAGGTGAATTTCAACAACGACTACTCGCTTGGCAAGGTCAAGTAGGCATGGTCAATTTCAACCGCATTATCGTCAATAGTTTAGCCAAAGAAATACCGGAAGCGCCCCGCTATCAACGTGATGCATTACGCTTAATCACCAGTGGTGAACGTTTCGCACTGCGCGACATGTTAGTCAATGACCCGTCATTGGTCGGTAAAACACTACGCTTAGATTTATTGGCTGATGCGAATGTCGATGTGTGGTTAAAAGGCAATATTGATCGCGATTTACCCGACTCGCGCCAGCAATTAAGTGCTCGCACGCGTGCTTGGGCTGATGAACTGGCAGACCGTGGCGTGATTCAAAATAAATTTAGCACCGCTTTATTTATGAATGTCGACTCACGCAGCTCGTTAGCGTCGGCTGGCTTAGCGGGGGCATTTATGGGATCGGTATTTATGATGCTGATCGTCATGGTGCTCGCCGTACCGATTGGGGTGGCTTCCGCGATTTATTTGGAAGAGTTTGCGCCGAAAAACAAACTGACGGATTTTATTGAAGTAAACATCAATAACCTCGCCGCCGTTCCTTCAATTGTGTTTGGTCTACTCGGTGCATCGGTGTTTATTTTATGGTTTAAATTACCGTTATCCGCACCGTTTGTTGGCGGGTTAGTGTTAACTCTGATGACACTACCAACGGTGATTATCGCGACTCGTTCAACCTTAAAAGCCATTCCGCCATCGATCCGTCAAGCGGCACTCGGTATTGGCGCATCAAAAACTCAAGCGGTATTTCACCACGTGCTGCCGCTGGCTCTTCCTGGCATTTTGACCGGTGCGATTTTAGGTATCGCACAAGCATTGGGCGAGACCGCACCGCTGCTATTAATCGGTATGAACTCGTTTGTTGCCAGTATTCCAAGTACGCCGATGGATCAGTCAACCGCTCTGCCAGTGCAAATTTTCTTATGGCAAGGTAATGAACTCCGTAACTTCTTTGAAGCAAGAACCTCTGCTGCAATCATCGTATTGCTAGCATTAATGATTAGTCTGAATGCGTTGGCCATCTGGTTACGTCGACGCTTTGAAACACGGTGGTAATCCAACATGATAAGTGAAGCAGTAATGAATAAACAGCCGATGATTAACCCTGATATTGTGCGTAAAGCATCGTCATCCACTGCGGTAAAAAATTCCAAAATGGCCGCCCGTGATGTCAAAGTGTTCTATGGTGAATCACAAGCCTTGCATGGCATCAACATGGATATTGTAGAAAATGAAGTCGTCGCGTTTATCGGCCCTTCCGGTTGTGGTAAATCGACCTTTCTACGTTGTTTAAATCGCATGAATGACACCATTGATAGCGCACGCGTTGAAGGCTCCGTCACCTTGGATGGGCAAGATATCTATCACCCGAGCCTTGATGTCGTACAACTCCGTGCGCAAGTGGGTATGGTCTTTCAAAAACCGAATCCATTCCCAAAATCCATCTACGAAAATATTGCTTATGGGCCCCGTTTGCACGGTTTAGTCGATAATAAAGCCGACTTAGAAGAAATTGTTGAAAACAGTTTACGCCGTGCAGGACTGTGGAATGAAGTCAAAGATCGCCTTTCTGCTCCCGGAACTGGGCTGTCTGGTGGTCAACAACAACGCCTTTGTATTGCGCGCGCGATTGCCGTCAATCCTGAAGTCATCTTAATGGATGAACCGTGTTCGGCACTCGACCCTATTGCGACCTCAATCATTGAAGATTTGATTGATGAACTGAAAGGCAGCTACACCATCGCGATGGTCACGCACAATATGCAACAAGCAGCGCGTGTCTCCGATAAAACCGCATTTTTCCATATGGGCAATCTTGTCGAGCTCAATGATACACGAGAAATATTCACCAACCCGCGTGATAGCCGCACGGAAGATTACATCACGGGTCGCTTTGGTTAATTCACAATTTTTCAGGAGAGATTTATGCCAACTCATCGTATTGATGGGCACACCTCACACAGTTACAACAGCGAATTACGCTCGATTGTCGATTCTGTGGTTAACATGGGCGACTTAGTGATAGAGCAGGTTCGCCACGCACTCAATGCCTTTATGACTGGTGATACTCGACTCGCCAAGCAGGTAATAGAAAATGATCATCAGATCAACCTACTCGAACTAAGTATCGACCAAAAATGTGTGGATATTCTCGTCAAACGCCAGCCTGCAGCACGCGATTTACGAGCAATCTTTTCCATCATGAAGGCAATCATGGATTTAGAGCGGATTGGTGATCAATCAAAACGCATTGCCAGCGCGGTACTACGTTTAAAAGAACAGCATCCAGGAAAGAAAAATTACTTTGAGGGTATTGAACTGCAAGAAGATGAGTTCGAACAAATCAACGCTCACGTGATTAATATGCTACAAAAATCCATGGATGCGTTTCATGATATGAATGCCGAAGCGGCCTTAGAAGCCGCAATGTTGGATAAGCATATTGATAACAGTTATAGCGAAATTTTACGCCAAAACAACCAAAATATGCTGCTTAACTGTTCTCACTTCCAAACCATCTTAGAGATCACTTGGATAGGCCGCGCCGTGGAGCGAATTGGCGATCATGCGCGCAACGTCTGTGAGTACACCATCTACTTTGTCAAAGGCTTAGATGTGCGCCATAAGACCGACCAAGAGATGGCTGAACTACTCGCCAAAAAGTATTAGTTCTCTCTGACTCGACGAACGCACTCAGTCTCTACCGAATCGAGGTTGAGAGCTCTGAGAAAAACAGCCATTTCTATACAGAGATGGCTGTTTTTTTATTGAGGGAATAATCCATAACGCTGCCCTATTCGGCAGCGACCAATCGATCGGGTGATTAATTAAACCAATGACGCGTGCGATTAGCAAACCAGACTAAACTTAGCATCACGGGTACTTCCACTAGCACGCCAACCACCGTTGCCAACGCGGCACCAGAATGTAACCCAAACAGAGCAATCGCCACCGCCACCGCGAGTTCAAAAAAATTAGAAGTACCGATCATGCATGCTGGCGCGGCAATATTATGCGGTAAATCGATTTTCTTAGCAGCGAAGTAAGCCAACGCAAAAATGCCATAGGTTTGAATCAACAGCGGAATGGCAATTAATACAATCGCCAAAGGCTTAGAGAGAATGGTCTCGGCTTGAAAACCAAACAACAACACCACGGTTGCCAACAAACCAATTATCGACCAAGGTTTCATTTTTGCGGTAAAAGCGTTTAATCGGGAATGGTCATTGCCTTTATCGAGTTTTTTCCGCGTATAAATCCCAGCCAATAATGGGATCAATACATAGAGTACCACCGAGAGTAATAACGTATCCCAAGGGACGGTGATATCGGTCATCCCCAGCAAAAGCCCTGCAATAGGCGCAAAAGCGAAGATCATGATCACATTGTTTACCGACACCTGAACTAAGGTATAGTTTGCATCGCCTTTGGTTAATTGACTCCAGACAAACACCATTGCCGTACAGGGTGCAACACCCAGTAAAATCATCCCAGCAATGTATTCATTGGCGGTTTGTGGATCGACCCAATTGGCAAAAAACACCTTAAAGAACAACCAACCTAAAAATGCCATGGTGAACGGTTTAATCAGCCAGTTGATCACCAAAGTCAGTACCAGACCTTTGGGCTTTTTGCCGACATCTTTAATGGAAGAAAAATCAATTTGCACCATCATTGGGTAAATCATTAACCAAATCAGCACCGCGATAACAATATTCACCTGCGCATATTCAAAGCGAGCAAATATCGCAAAGACATCCGGCGCTATTGAGCCAAGTGTAATACCAGCAATGATCGCCAGCCCTACCCAAACGGATAAGTAGCGCTCAAATAATCCCATATTCTCTCTCCTAGACGTTTTCGATTCATAAAATTTCAATAGCTAAAAATAACGCATCATCAATGATTGGCTTAGCCATTATTAAGATGATGCGCGTGATTTTCATCGGTAGATTCACCTTATTAGCAACAAACGATCCGAATTATGAGTGGCGTAACTTAGCTCTGAAGAGAGCACCATCACATTCGATTTTTCAGATATATGGTAAATCATATGTCTTATTTTGCGCTCGTCAAGCACAAGATGTTGAAGTCGTAATCAAGCTAGCAAAGTGAAGTTTTCGAGAAATATCGATGAATGGAAAACGTAAAAATGGCACCTTACTTGCCTCTTGATGGGGGTCAGGAGCGGGCGTAAATAAGGTGCCATGCGGTTATTCAGTTAGATTTACTGTTTATCTCTTGTTGCCATTGGCATAGTTGGATCAAAGCGAATAGCGCTTGCTTTTCTGAGCGAGATTGGCATACCGCTAAGCGTTGTAAGTAGTATTCTGTTAATGGCTGCGGGTGAACAACAGACCCCGTTTCAATAGGTTTGCTTGAGCGAGCAACGGCTGATGTGGTTGGCATTATGGTATCCTCTTCTGGCTTGGGATATCTTTAGTATGCTAGATTTAAGGAAAAGAAAAACTGACAGGATAATTTATTTTACATCCCTAT